>RFIZ01000203.1 GCA_003695105.1 Fidelibacterota bacterium | reverse complement strand
CGCTGCCGTTGCTCATAGATCGACTGGATATAAGCCGGATTGGGATCCATTCGGGCGGGATCCAGGATTTCCACGCCGTCCAGACTCACGTTCAGCCGGTCGGCCTCGGACCGGATAAAGGTTTCATTCCCCAGCAGGATCGGCCGGGCAATGCCTTCGGCCACCACCTGTTGACTGGCCCGAATGATTTTATCGCATTCTCCTTCGGGATAGACAATCTTTTTTGGATGTTCCCGGGCTTTATGGGTGATGCGCATCATCAGGGCCCGGCTGCGCCCCAGTCGGCTCTCCAGTTCTTCCTTGTAGGCTTCGATGTCCACCTGTTTCCGGGCCACCCCCGACTCCATAGCCGCCTGGGCCACGGCCGAAGCCACATGCGGAAGCACACGGGAGTCCAACGGTTTGGGGATGATGTAGTCCCGTCCAAAATGGAGGGAAGTCGTAGAATACGCCTGGGTGACGCTGTCGGGAACGTCCATGTGCGCCAATTCCGCCAGAGCCCGGGTGGCGGCAATCTTCATTTCGGTATTGATGGCTGTGGCTTCCACATCCAGAGCTCCCCGGAAGATGAAGGGAAATCCCAGCACATTGTTTACCTGATTGGGGTAATCCGAGCGCCCCGTGGCCATAATCACATCCGGCCGGGCTCCGGTGGCGTCTTCATAGGTGATTTCGGGATCGGGGTTGGCCATGGCAAAGACGATGGGATTGTCGGCCATGGTTTTCACCATTTCGGGGGTCAAAATCCCTCCGGTGGACAGACCGATGAACACGTCGGCATCCACCAGGGCGTCCGCCAGCGTCCGGGCGTCCGTGTCCACCATGAATTCTTCTTTGAATTTGTTGATACCGGCTGTCCGCCCCTGGTAGATGGGACCGCGACTGTCACACATGATAATATTTTCGTGCCGGACCCCGAAATTCTGGTAATGACGGGCACAGGAAATTGCCGCTGCGCCGGCGCCGCTGATGACCATCCGGATGTCCTCCATGCGCTTGCCGGCCAGTTCCACGGCATTGATCAGGGCAGCGGCGGAAATGATGGCCGTGCCGTGCTGGTCATCGTGAAAGACGGGAATGTTCATCGATTCCACCAGACGGCGTTCGATTTCAAAACATTCCGGCGCCTTGATGTCTTCCAGATTGATCCCTCCGAAAGTCGGTTCCATCAGGCGGACGGCCGTGATGAATTCATCCACATCGGAGGTGTTGAGTTCGATATCAAAAACATCGATGTCCGCAAACCGCTTGAACAGAACGCCCTTCCCTTCCATGACCGGTTTGCCCGCCAGAGGGCCGATATTCCCCAGCCCCAGGACAGCAGATCCATTGGTGACCACCGCCACCAGATTTCCCTTGGCTGTGTATCGGGATGCTGTATTGGGATCCCGGGCGATTTCCCTACAGGGCTCCGCCACGCCCGGGGTATAGGCCAAGGACAGATCCCGCTGAGTGGATGTTGACTTGGTATTGACCACCTCGATCTTGCCGGGGCGTCCTTTGGAGTGATAGTCCAGCGCTTCCTGTTTGGTAACCATACCTTCCTCAAATTCTAGGTGAAAAAAAGAGAACGAGCTCCTGAATTTACCGGTTTCGTCCGGTCAAGTGCGACGACCATCTTTCCGCCCTAGCGAAGGGCCCGGAACGTACCATGGTTGATACGGCCGACAAAACCGATGTACTCCCAGGTTCCCTTCATGGCATCCCCCACGATATTGCCCCGCAGGATCACGTTGTCATCGATCCGGTCGGGATTGAGATTGATGTCGACGGTCATGCCTTCCTGATGGCCGGTGTAGGATCCCGATCCGATTTGCGGTCCCAGGTGTTCCGCTGAACCGACCGGCTCCAATTCCCAGGCCCCCGCCAGGGTATCCCCCGGGCTGGGCGTCAGTTCGATCCAGCCCGTGACCACCCTGGCGCCTGTGCTGTCATACCCGGTGTAGGACCAGTGAGGCGGCTGAGAGGATTGGCAGCCGACGAAAATCGGCAATATACACGCATACAGGATGGCCGTGGTTTTACGATACAGTTCCATGATGGTTATGTTTCCCCCGCATAAACGTTGTTCAATACCCATCCGTTTCCAGGCAAAAATGTACACATATTTCCGGTCCCGACGCATCCCTCTTCCAACGATCTTATCCTAAGAACTTTGAGGCGGGGTTGCTAATTTCCCAGCCACTATTCGAACGAAGGGAGTGTACATGCGATTGGTTTCCTGGAACGTGAACGGAATCCGCGCCGCCGAAAAAAAAGGACTGCGATCCTGGCTGGATGAAACCCGGCCCGATGTCCTGTGTCTGCAGGAAACGAAAGCCCGGCCGGACCAGGTACCCGCCTCCCTGCTGGAAGGGCACGGGTACCATACCTACTGGCATTCGGCGGAGCGTCCCGGCTACAGTGGTGTCGCCACCTTTTGCCGCGAAGAACCGTTGTATGTCCAGGAAGGGCTGGGAATCGATCGCTTCGACCGGGAAGGCCGGGTATTGATCACCGAACATCCCGGGTTTCTCCTGTACAACATTTATTTCCCCAATGGGCAGCGGGATCACGAACGACTTCAGTACAAACTGGACTTCTATGCCGCCTTGCTGGAGATTCTGGATGAACAAGTAGCTTCCGGTGTGAATGTGGTCATCGCCGGCGACTGGAACACGGCTCACAAGGAAATCGATCTGGCGCGCCCCAAAGAGAATTCCACCACTTCCGGCTTTCTGCCTGAAGAGCGGGCCTGGATCGATACCTACGTCGAACATGGCTATGTGGATACCTTCCGTCTCTTTCATCCCGAACCGGAACGGTATTCCTGGTGGACCTATCGCTTCGGTGCCCGGGCCCGGAACGTGGGGTGGCGGATCGATTACTTTTTTGTCAACGAAGCCTTTGTGGATCGGGTCCGGGATGCAGATATTCATGAATCCGTCCTCGGATCCGACCATTGTCCCGTCTCGCTGGACCTGGACGTATGACTCCCCGCGGACTGAATCCGGACAACTGGAACAACCGGTATCAATCAGAGGAATACGTCTACGGGAAGGATCCCCATCCCTTTCTCGTGACCTGCCGGCCGCGTTTTACCGGCCGGGACGTGTTGTGTATCGCCGATGGTGAAGGACGGAACGGTGTCTGGCTGGCCGGGGAAGGATTTTCGGTCACCAGTCTTGACTTCTCTTCCGTGGGACTGGAAAAAGCCCGAAAGTTGGCGGAGGAAAAGGGTGTGTCGCTCCAGACCGTGGAAGCCGATGCCGTCGGCTGGGATTACGGCACCCGGACCTGGGATGTCCTGGTGTCCATCTTTGCCCATTTTCCCCGGGCAACCATGGAAGCCGTGACCCGGAAATGGATCCGGGCCCTGAGGCCGGGGGGCCACCTCTTGTTTGTCGGTTATGACCAGGCCCAGCTGGGTCGCGACACCGGAGGACCCCGGTCCGCCGATCTGTTGTACGACCTGAATCAGGTCCAGCACCTGTTCGCTTCCCTGACCACGGTTTACCTGGAAAAAGGAGAAGTCCTGCTGCGGGAAGGGTCATTACACCAGGGTCTTGGGATGATCATCCGGGGGCTCTTTCGGAAAGAAAAGGATGACGACCGTTCATAAAGAAGACCTGGCCCGCAACTGGTTGCGCCGTTATACCGGGTCCGGGCCGGATGAATTGGGCTCCTGGATCCTGCTCACCAATTTCCAGAACTACGTGGATACCTTTGCCGAACGATTTGGGGTTCCGGTAAAAGGGCGGGGCGGCCCCATGACCAGCGCCACCTCCCCCACCGGCCTGTCCATCATCAACTTCGGCATCGGAAGCGCCAATGCGGCCACTGTCATGGATCTGCTCACGGCCATCGAACCGGAAGGGGTCCTTTTTCTGGGTAAATGCGGAGGCCTGAAGCGATCAACCGAAATCGGGCATTTTGTTTTGCCCATCGCCGCCATCCGGGGTGAAGGAACCAGCAACGATTATTTACCTAGGGAAGTCCCGGCCATGCCTTCCTTTAAACTTCACAAGCATGTCTCCCAAATCCTGGTCGAACGG
The DNA here is from genome assembly GCA_003695105.1 of Fidelibacterota bacterium. Classification (GTDB taxonomy): domain Bacteria; phylum Fidelibacterota; class Marinisomatia; order Marinisomatales; family J089; genus J089. Next base: position 1,404 of record RFIZ01000203.1, on the reverse strand, counting down.
AGCCTGGAATACCGGACCGGTGTTGTCTATACCACCAACCGCCGTGTGTGGGAACACGATGAAGAGTTCAAACAGTATCTCCGGAAACTCCGGGTCCTGGCCATCGATATGGAAACGGCCACCCTGTTCATCACCGGGTTCGCCAACGGGATCGCCCGGGGCGCCCTCCTGCTTGTATCAGACCGTCCCATGGTTCCGGAAGGGATCAAGACGGAGAAGTCGGACCGTTCCGTCACCGCACAGTACGCCCGCATCCACCTGGAGCTGGGGATCGAAGCCATGTCCCGCATCGGCCAGGAAGGCGAACCGATCAAACATTTCACTTATTAGGCATTCATCCCTTCGCCGGTTGCCGGCAGAGCCTCCAGCTCCCGGGGATAGGGCCGAAAATATACCTGGTCCCGCAAATCGGAAACGTCATATCGGTCAAGCCAGGAAGCCAATTGTCTTCGCAGACCAGTCACAGGTTGTGTTCCCCGGCTGACTTTGATCCATTCTTCCCGAAAACGGCGTACCTCTTCCCGGCTCAGCCGCTTTGAGACGGACCTGAAAGCCAGTTCCAGGGTGTTGCACTGGCTCTGTAGGCGAGGGCGACGGGCGAACACACCAGCCAATTCCCGGTCATAGTCCCGGAACACAGCGGCCGGGGACCGGCTTTCCTCCGGAGCCACCAGACGATCCAGCCGATGCGTACGGCGCTGGTTGGCGGTGAGAAAAAGGAGCCGGTGCCGATGGTGGAAATCGGCCAGAGCACTGCGACACGCTTGTGACCGCGCCTGACGCAACCGGGCCCGGGTAAACAAAGCCGTGAAAAAATGATCCCGGATTGCAGCCTGATGGAGGCGCTGTTCGTCTTCCAGGGGAATCCCGGGGAACACCCGTTTCACTTCCCGGGCAAACAGTCCCGCTCCGCGTCCCAGGATAGAGGAGGATTCTTTTCCGGGAAAAATCTTGGTATCCCGAATGCCGCAACTGGGAGACCGCGATTTTAAGACGACACCGTCTATTTCCCGGAGGCCGTTCAAAAAGGTATGAGAAAAGCGCACCATATCGGGGGTCACATCTATTCCTGTGGACGGTTGCACCATGTGATCCCCGTCCGGGTGCCGAACCAGCCGCAGCGGATCCCGGGGCGTTCCCAGGCCCACGGCTTCTTCGGGACAGACCGGGAGGGGATCGATCCAGGGCAACAAAACGGCCATTACCGGGTCGTGCAGACATTGCCCGTCGTATCGACAGGCCCGCAATTCCAGACACTGACTGAGGAGAACCCGCGGACGGACTTCAGGACCTATCCGCACCCCACAGACCCCCGTCGATCAATATCGGACCGGACCCTGAGCAGTAGTATCATCGGTCTGGAAAGCCTTTCATAGGCGGAAAAGCTACCGCCGCCTGGTCAGG
>RFIZ01000020.1 GCA_003695105.1 Fidelibacterota bacterium | reverse complement strand
GTCCATAGCGCCGTTCCGGTCGCATCGACTTTCTGGGCAAAGATATTGCGATGTCCGTACCGGGTGTCGGACCAGATGACGATCCAGGAACCATTGTCCCCGGGACAGACAGTGCGTTGCCATTCGATGGCAATTCCCTGCCGGATCGGGACGCCGTTGGTATTGTCCCATAAATCAGCGGCCGACAGCAGACCCCAACAGAAGATACCCAGATACAGAAAAATGTTAATCCGTTTCATGCCTTCACTCCGACAATCTCAATATTTTTAATCCCTCCCGGGTTGCGGCCAGCAGAAAAGCATCGCTAAAAGCGCAGCGGTAGGTGTAGCCGATATCAAATATTCCCCGCTCCCGGGGTCGTTCCGGTACTGAAAGCGAAAATACTGCTATGCCGTTGGACTGGAGAGATCCCACCAGCCACCGGCCGTTCAGGGCCAGACTCTCCACACCCAGTTGTTCTCCCACTTCTCCCAGGAGCGTCAACCCGGAATCCTCTACCCGAAAGATGGAAATACCGCCATCATCCGTTGCCACATAGAGAAGATTGCCATAGAACACCACATCTTTGGCGGTGTAGGGTGTATCTTCGGTGTCCAGCTCCCTCACGTTCCCGGTGGACATATCCAGGTCATAGAGAGATACTCCCGCCTGGCCGATGGCCATGGCGATTTTTCCTTCCTGATACGCCACAGCATAGGGCCGTCCCAGAGAGGCCACTTCATGGCTGATAAAATCCGTACTCTGATACCATCCCCAGACGCCGAAGAAATTTTGATAGCGGTAGGATTCGATTTTCAAACCGTCATCCCGATCGGCGGCAAGGAGTACATAGACGGAGTCGGGAATCCCCGGTGTCTCTGCATCCAGCACCAGAAAATCTTCCGTATACAGACTCATGGTTTCCAGATCCACGGTAACGCTGTCCAGCGATTCCAGGGTCATGGGGAAGACCTTGGAACTGATTTCAGCGGCAAACAGGCGATGGTTCAATGGGGAATAATCGACGCGCACCGCATTTTCGAATTGCTTGGCGGGAGCCAGAGAATCGACTCGCAAAAGCATCTCCGGGGGTCTGAGGCCCCCGGCAAAATGTCCCAAATTCCACACCTCGACTCCGGCCTGGTCCGCGGCCACGAAAGCCAGCGTATCCTGAACCACGATATCGCGGCAATAGCCGATCGTATTCAGGCTGGCTACAACTTCGACCGTAGCCAGTTGTTCATCGGCAGGCCTCATACAGCCGGTCAGAAAAAGGAATCCGACTGTGACGGCCATCCATTTCCAGGGGACAATTATCCTTGAATGCATGCGTTTTCTTTTGGTTGCGCGGTGGGGGGGAAAGTTACTTCCAATCATGTTCAAATTCTTTGGCTATTTCTACCCAGGTCAGGACCTGATGGAACGATTTCAGGTCCTCCACCCGGGCATAGCGGGAATGGGTTTGCCGATACCGGACCCGACCCTGGATTTTCAAACTCCAGTCCGGGGCCAGATTGACCCGGACCCAGGCATTTCCTTGCGTATCGGTATGACTTCGTCCGGAATGGAGAACATCTTCCGACGATTCTGCCATGTAATAGCGCCATTCCTGCCGGACGGACAGGCCGATTTCCCTGATGTGCCGGGCCGGACGACGCCAGAGCAGGGGCAGATCTCCCTCCACATAGTGATAAGAACGGTCCAGCCGACTGGCACGGGCCGTTTGGTGGAGACCCCTGTTTTTTGCCCAGCCATAGGTCAGGTTCAGTGCAGTCCGATAGGACCGCCCCCAGTCGCGATGGAGCCCGAAGGAACCATAGGTGATATCCAGGTCAAACTCAGTGAACGGTACGGAATAATATCGTTGTAAAAAGCCCACACCGGACGAAATCCAGGTACGTCGCATCACCGGTTGAGTCATTTCCAGCCGGTGGTCAAGATCGGAAAAATAACACCCAACCCGTTGATCCAGGGTTTGATCGCGGTCAATATAGCGACGAAGATAATAATGGTTCAGCCAGGTCACTCTGCCCCGGACATGCCGGTACGGACCCCAGGAAAAATCTCCCGTCCAGCCGATAGACGGATACCCCCGGGCCGGAGCATGTACATAGTCGGTCCAATAGGCATAGACGGCCTGACGCAATACCGTGTCATCGGCCCGGAAGCGGCGCTGCCAGTTAAGGCGTCCTCCCAGGCGCAGGTATTCCGAATCAAAGGTGGATTGATTGCCCAGGATTTTCGTCACCGAAAGGGGAGAATTCTGTTCAACAGTCGACAGTCGCAACACGTTACTATCGTACCCCGTACGGAATTGAAGCGACCAGCTGCTCACTGACGCGCTCGCCAGTGACAGGGGCATCAGGGACAGGATGGTAATCAGCCTTCGCCTCATTTATATTCCATGAACCGCAGCAGGGCTTTTCGGTCCCGGTCCAGAATTTTGACGGTTAGGTGGTGTTCGCCGGGCGGCATTTCTACGATACAGGACCGCCATTTGCCGGGAACGATATCAGGGCGATCTGGACTGGTAGCTTCGCCGGATCGTTCGCTCTGCAACAGGAAAGTCCCCAGAATTTTTTTCCCTTCCGCCACTTGAATCCGGTAGGATTCGCTCGGTCCCATCCAGGGCTCAAAAGCCAGCCTACTGATGATTTTCAGAGAATGTTCGCCTTCCAGGCTGACTTGAAGGGGAATGGCATGGGTGACTTCGTAATAAGGGATTTCTTTCTCTTGGGTCAGCACCCGCACGGCTGTAGGAGCCGTCGTAGGGGTGAGCCATGTCTTTTCTTCAAACCGGTCCGGAAAATCATGCGTCAGCACCCGGATCAACACGGGGCGGTTGGTGGCTCCGGTCGGAATCAGTTCCAGCGAATGTCTTCCCTTTCCCAGGTTCAGATAATCATTGCCGGAATGGGTAAAATAATCGTTGGGATGTTGAACCGACCGAATGGACTTGCTGATCTGAAAGCGGTGGCGAACATGAACGGTATCGGTTGCATCCAGCACCAGGGTGAATGAGTACGGAATCCCGGAACGCTTTTTCCGGGCCGAGGAATAGCGGGAAATGATTTCTACCCGGGCGGGTCCTACCAGCGTATAGACAAGTTTCGATTCCTGTAAGTGATAGTAAAGACGTCGCTTCCCGGCTATGACCAAAACCTCTTTCTGATCTCCACCGGATACCGGTTTTTGTAAAGCGGCCGTTCCCACGGCGGGAAAGAAGGCGAGCGCTCCGATCAAAAAAATTACAGACTTATAATACGGAATCCGGTTCATGTTGCTCCATACGTTGACGAATTTGTTTGTGACTGCGGTAGCCTACTCCAAAGACCATACCGACCACCAGTACCCAGGCGACCATCGTGGCAACCAGATCGTATTTGGTCTCGGCATAGATCTGTCCGGTACCGATTTCCGGGAGGGGAATGGGTGCAAAAGGCATTTTCAGTTTTTCCGTGAGTCCGCGGATGTTGAGTATGTGAATGACGGGTACATTTTTTTCCGCGAAATGATACAACACTCCGGGAATGCCGTCCGGCCGGGAAATAGACTGGAACTGAGGGCGGCGAACGATGCCCGGTGGGATCAATTTGGGATTCAGGTTGGTTCCCAGACTGGCCACTCCCCCGCCCACATTGACAACTGCAGAATATTTTTCCAGGGGCAGCACGTCCTGGAAACGATTGAGTCGTTCCCGGATATTGTCTTCCAGGGATGTATGACGGATCAGGGGGAGTCCGTATTTCTGGATGGTATTGACGATGATTTTCCGCCCCCGGGGACTGAGCAGGCGTCCCTGATCGTTGCGGCCTCCGATACTGGCGGCGATGGAGACCGACGGAATGAACCCCCAATGGTAGAGTTTCTGCTCCATATCCAGCCAGGTAAAATCCGGTTGGTTTGCCCCCCACTGGGATGCACCTACCGATGCAATCGCCACCGGAGTGATACCCATAATTTTGGCGGCGATCAGAGCGGCCATGTTTCCTCCGGGCATGGAACCGGTCATCAAGACGGCGATCGTATCACCCGGTCCCAGATACAGTCGGGAATACAATTCCACCAGGGCGGTGGCAAAGTTGGGGTCCAGTGTCGTCAATTTGGCATCCAGATCCCCTTCATCCGTAGTAATCAGACTGAACTGGGCCCCCACCAATCCGGTCTCATTGGGATCGTTTTCTACATCGATGACATACCCCTGTCGCAGGCGATCCTGTTTGAGGGAATCCATGGCCGCGGCCATCAGGCGGGCTGCGGCCAATTTTTGTTCAAAAGAATCGGACACGATTTTCTGCTTCATGGAAGAGGCAATCCCAAAACAGAGCAAACTGAAGATCGCCATCCAAACCAGAGTTGATGTTCGCTGTATGCTGGGAATGAAAGCGCGTAAATCTTTATCAGACAAAGATTTCCCCCCCTGTCAACAACATGACCGTCAGTTGGACGATGACAGCCGTGATCAGCAAAGCGGAGACGGTATTGGCAACCCCCTGGCGATCCATCCAATTGGCGATTAAACCCGGTATGATATTCCCGATGACCTCCAGGGAATGGGTCTGACCCGGGAAAATCATTACATTGCGGCTGAGATATCCCAGAATAAATCCCAGGATAATGGATAACACCATCCGTCTTTTCCCGTAGATAAACATGAAGGTACCCAACAAGCGGACCAGACCGAAGACGATCAGAGCCGCCAGAAGGGTCACCAGCACCTGTACGGGTTGGTGCAGATACAGAGCGATATAGCCCGGAACGATGATGCCCCCGGCTGTCACGCCCAGAAATTCGGACATGAACAGGCTGAGAGCAATCCCCAATCCAATGGTAATTTCAGGCATCGGCGCGGTACGTTTGCATCAATTGGAGAAATTCCTGCCCGGCTCCCACCTGATTCCCGATGGCAAAGATCAGAGAATCGGCCGGCAAAGTGGACATTTCCGTCACGATGCTCTCAGGGGGGTCTTCGTCCCGAAATAGCCGGGGATGCAATTCATATTCAACGGTTTCGAACATCTTCAGGATCGATGCCAGATTCTTCCCCCGGATGAGAAACACATCCGGTTGGATGTCTTCGTACACCAATTCCATCAACTGAAAGGTCCGGGACTGGCGGTCTTCCCTGGTATTCAGGAAAATGCAGGTCTGACCTCCGATTGGATAGCGGTTGATGATCATTTTCCAGATGGCCAGGGTGGAAACGGGATCGTTGGCTGCCATGCCATTGACGAACCAGAGTTGTTTTCCCTGCAGGTCCAGCCGCCAGATTTGAAGCGATCCCAGATCCGGGCGCACCCGCACCATCCCCTCCAGCGCCTTGTCCCTGGGAACGCCGGCCGCCTCGCAGACATCCAAGGCCAGGGCCACGTTCTGGGGATGTTCCAAATAGGAAAATTGCCGCATGATGTCCGGATCCATGTCTGTGTCGGTCACCAGATGAAAGCGGGAATTCCGTTTTTCGGCAATGCGTTGTAACACAGGCGCCTGTTCTATTTCCGCCGTGAAAAATTTGGCCCCAAACGGGATCGTATTCGCCAGGCTGAGAGTAACGTCCTCCAGTGTCGGCCCCATTTCATCCAGGTGGTCCGGCCGGGCATTGGTCAGGACGCCAATGTGGGAACGAACCATTTTTTGTTCGGAAATCCACTGGTACTGGGGTTGCACGGCCATACATTCCAAGACGACGGCTTCGGCTTTCTGGGAAGCAAAATATTTCAACATCCGCACCTGTTCACCGATGGAAGCTCCCCGAAGCCGGTGAATCACCCGGTCCCGGCCCTCATTGTCGATCACCCGCGGAGCAGTGCCCGTTACTTTGGCAAAGGTACGCCATCCTCCCGCTCGCAACCCGGCGGCAATTAACCGGGTGACACTGGATTTACCCCTGGTGCCGTTGACATGAATCCTGAGTGGTATGGCAGCCAGTACTGCCTGATGGTGCACATATTCGCGCCAACCCAGGAGGATTAGCCCCAGGACGATACCCCCCAGAATCCAGAGCGGATGAACCGTCATAGCGGAAGCGACGTCCCCTATTCTTCATTCAATATGGCCTGGAACATGGTGATCAGGTCGATGAGATCCACCCGACCATCGCTGTTGATATCGGCCATAAAGGGACTGAGGACGGAGGGATCATTATCCAGGAGATAATTCGCCAGCGTCTGCAAATCAAAGATATCCAGTTCATCATCCTGGTTGACATCACCGTAAACCCGCACGGACCCGCCCCGGGTCGTAATCATGAGTGCCGTTTCATTCCCCAGCGGCATAGCTGCGGTCGGATATTCATTGTTGAACGTGTATTGCAGGCCAACCACAGCCGACGCATCCTCGATACCGATCGTACAATAATTGCCATGGTTTTGAGGTCCGCCGCCGTTGTAGGAGGTGTTGTTGAAGGTCTTGTACTGGATCAGGATTTCCCCGTCTCCGGTGGGAGTCAGAAAATAGGTCGGATCCCGGAAGATGACCTCAAAATCCTCCTGACTGCTCTGTTGGTACGTCTGTACGCCCGACCATTCCACGATGAAGCGGTGACCGGGTTCATCGTAGTAACTGAATACCTTGCCGGCGCCCGATACTTTGAGGTCATCCCAAAAAGCGGCAATCATGGGACTGGGTCCGCCGGCACCGGGAATCGGATAGTTCCGGAAAGATTTCAGAGTCGTCTCCCCCATGGCGATCCACCCGTTGGACGAAACGGTGATCAGATCGTACGCAGTACCGTAAAACGTGAACGGAAAGGGCAGGGATACCACCTTGATGTCATCCTGATTGTTCCCACTGTCATAGAGCTGAATGTCTGTACCCGGTCCGCCAATCCGGTTGTCGATTTCCACCCAGTTATAATTGGGAGCGCTGGTATACATGAAGTCGCCGCTATCATAGATATAATAGCCGTATTCGTCCGGGCCCAAAGGATCTCCTTCTCCGGGAACGCCGATGGTCAACTCAAAGAAAAATGATTTGTACCCCCCTTCGGC
>RFIZ01000202.1 GCA_003695105.1 Fidelibacterota bacterium | reverse complement strand
TTTCGGATCCATCGACGGCGACAATGCAGCAGCCATGCGGTATACCGAGTCGCGCATGACCCGCATCGTATCGGAGATGCTCCGGGATGTGGACAAGGACACCGTGGACTGGGTGCCCAATTTCGATGAAACCCTGAAAGAACCCTCCGTCCTGCCGACCGTAATCCCTACCCTGCTGATCAACGGCTCCGAAGGGATTGCCGTCGGAATGGCCACCAAAATACCGCCTCACAATTTGTCGGAGGTGGTGGATGGTCTGGTGGCTTTCATCGACAATCCGGACATCTCCACCGAAGAATTGATGACTCACATCCCGGGACCGGATTTCCCCACCGGAGCCTTTATTCTGGGTGTGGACGGATTGAAAGAAGCCTATCTGACCGGGAAGGGAAAAATTACCGTGCGTGCCCGCGCTTTCGTGGAAACGACCCGCCAGGGCCGGGAACATATCGTGGTGTCCGAACTGCCCTACCAGGTCAACAAAGCGTCTCTGATCGAGAAAATCGCCGATCTGGTGCGGGATAAAAAGATCGACGGCATCAGCGACATTCGGGATGAGTCCGACAAGGAAGGTATCCGAATCGTGATTGAAACCAAACGCGATGCCGTACCGGATGTCATCCTGAATCAACTTTACAAGCACACCCAGCTTCAGGATACCTTCGGCATCATCATGCTGGCTCTGGTGAACGGTGTGCCCCGGGTGATGAGCCTGAAAGAGGCGCTGCAGCACTTTGTGGACTTTCGACATGAAGTGGTGGTTCGTCGGACGGAATACGATCTCAAGCAGGCGGAAGACAAAGCCCACATTCTGGAGGGCTTGAAAATAGCCCTGGACAACATTGACGAAGTCATCGCCATCATCCGGGGCAGCAAAGATCCGACCCAGGCCAAAGAAGGCCTGATGAATTCATTTGATCTCTCGGAAAGACAGGCCCAGGCGATCCTGGATATGCGCCTGCAGCGTCTGACGGGTCTGGAAGTGGAAAAAGTGGTGGAAGAATACAAGGCCACCATTCAACTCATTGCTCATCTGAAGGGGATTCTGGAAAGCCGGGCCCGCCGGATGGAAATCATCAAGAACGAATTGCTGGAAATCAAGGACCTCTACGGAGACGATCGTCGCACGGAGATCATTCCCTTCAGCGGCGATTTCTCCATCGAAGACATGATCGCCCAGGAAGATATGGTGATCACCATTACCCATCAGGGCTATATCAAACGGACCCCCGTCAGCACCTATCGCAGTCAGCGCCGGGGCGGCCGGGGGATTCAGGGGGCCACCTCCCGGGAAGAAGATTTCGTGGAACATCTCTTCATCGCCAATACCCATGATTATATCCTGTTCTTCACGGATCGCGGAAAGTGTTACTGGCAAAAGGTATATGACCTGCCGCAGGGGGGCCGCGCTACCCGGGGACGGGCCGTGGTGAATCTCATCGGCTGTGAACCCGGCGAACACGTGGAAGCCTTTGTTAATGTGAATGAATTCGACGATCAGCATTATATCGTCATGGCCACCCGGCAGGGAATCGTGAAAAAAACGGTCCTCTCCGCTTACGGCCATCCCCGCAGAGGGGGAATCTATGCGATCGACATTCGCGAGAACGACCGCCTGATCGAAGCCAAGATCACCAATGGCGACAGCGATATTCTGTTGGGCACAAAGGAAGGCAAGTCGATTCGTTTTTCCGAAAACGATATCCGTCCCAGCGGTAGAAAAACCATGGGAGTCAAAGGGATTACCCTGAGCTCCCCTTCCGACGAGGTAGTAGGAATGCTGGTGGTCAAGCGGGAAGGAACCATTCTGGTGGCAACGGAGAAGGGATACGGCAAACGGACGGATCTGGTTCAGTATCGCACCCAATCCCGTGGCGGCAAAGGTATTTTGACTATGCGCACCACGGAAAAAACAGGCAAACTGGTGGCCATTATGGAAGTAGTGGACAGTGACGATCTGGTGGTCATCACCGACACAGGGGTACTGATGCGCCAGCCGGTATCGGACATCCGTACGATCGGGCGCGTCACCCAGGGAGTTCGCCTGGTCCGATTGGACGAAGGTGCCAGTATCGCTTCCATTTCCCGGGTGGTGAAAGACGACCAGCAGCAGGCTTCGGAGAATCCCACCGGCGAACAATTATCTCTGAATGAAGGAGATCCCGGCGAAGCGTGACACTGCAGGAACGGTTGCAGGCGATTTATTCCCGGATGGAACAGGCCCGGGATCGCGGGGGGCATAATCAGAATATCTGTTTGGTGGCTGTCACTAAAACCCACCCGGCCGCTGTGATCCGGAACGCCGTGGATGCAGGCATCGGACACATTGGGGAGAATCGTGTTCAGGAAGCTGATCGGAAATTCAGAGAGCTTCCGGCAGAGCCCTCTCCCGTCAAGCATTTGATCGGACACCTCCAGTCCAACAAAGTCAATAAGGCCCTGTTGTTGTTTGACCGGATCGATTCCGTTGACAGCGTTCGGCTGGCGGAAAAAATCAGCCGTAAGATCCAAGAACCAGATCGTCGGATTCCTGTACTTTTGGAGGTAAACACCAGCGGGGAATTGTCCAAAAGCGGGTTTGCCCCCGAACAAACAGAGGACATGATATCCATCCTGGAGCTTCCCGGACTTCAGGTGGAAGGCTTGATGACCATTGGACCACTTACCGACAATAAACGAGCGATTCGGTCTTCCTTTGCCCGGCTGCGGTCGCTCCTGGAAGAGATCAACCGGAACCGTCCCTCTGATTACCCAGAGTTGAAGACGTTGTCCATGGGAATGAGTTCCGATTTTGAGCTGGCCATTGAAGAAGGCAGCACCATGATTCGTCTGGGCACAGCCCTGTTCGGTCCGCGCGAACCGCGGATATAATCCCATGCGATGTGAGGATTTCACCACCTGGTTTTTCCCGGACGGATTTCCGGAAAAAAGTAATTTGTCGTCGGATAATAATGAGAACTTTTTGTGGTGTAAGACCGAAAATGGACTGTGGGTTGCGCCGGTGAAAGACACGCTGAAAACCTTAGACCTTCACCGGATCCGCTCTCTGATTGACCAGCATAATATCGAGAATGTTCTGATTCTGGATTCATTGAAATCGGCTCAGTCCAACCGGCTATGTGTGAAAGATCATGTCAATCGTTCGGGCCGTTCTTTCCTCCGGGGAGCTACACATCAGGAGGGATATCCCATGTTTCCCGATATGGGTGACATTTATCGACCTGTCGATGGTTATATGCCTGTAGTAGTCCATACCGTAGGACCGGACAGATGGACAAAACAACCGATGGCGGATCAAATTATCTGGAGTAAATGGGCGGCCATCTGGTCTGTTCCTTTTGCCTATTTCAAGCTGCCGGTAGCCGTAGTGAATCAACTTCCGGTAAAAGGAGATTAAAATGAAAAGGGTCTGGCTGTTTTCAGGACTCTTGGTGTTGGGGTCCTGTGCACACCAATTGAACCGGAACATTGTGTACCCGGAAACCAGAAAGGACCTCCATGTCATCGACGATTATTTTGGTGTCAAGGTGGCGGACCCCTATCGCTGGCTGGAAGATGACAATTCAGCGGAAACCCGGGCCTGGGTGGAAGCGGAGAATCGGGTAACCTTCAATTATCTGGACCAAATCCCCTATCGTCCTTTGATTCGGCAACGGTTGGAGGAGATTTGGAATGTCCCTAAATATTCAGTTCCTTTCCGGAAAAAAGGAAGAACATTTTTTTTCAAAAATGACGGATTGCAAAACCAATCGGTACTCTATATTCAAAGAGCTGAAGACGAAGAACCGACAATTCTTCTGGATCCAAATACCTTTTCAGAGGACGGAACCGTGGCTTTGAAAGGTGTGTACATCAGCCATGACGGATCCTATTTGGGGTACTCTATCAGCAGCGGTGGTTCTGATTGGCAGGAATTTTATGTACTGGAGCTGGACACGCAACAACCACTGAAAGACCACCTGAAATGGGCGAAATTTTCCGGTATGAGTTGGTACGGTGACGGCTTTTTCTACAACCGCTTTCCGGAACCAAAACCCGGCGAAGAATTGACCGACGTCAACCAAAATTCAGCGATTTACTATCACCAGTTGGGACATGATCAGGCAGAGGATACATTGATCTTCCGGGACCCTGAACATCCCCGCCGTTCTCCCTGGGTAGACGTGACCGAAGATGAACAATACTTGATCCTGTATCAATCAAAGGGTACCCATGGTACATCGCTGGCTTTTAAAAAGTTGGCCGATCCCGGCTCAGATTTCATCCCCGTCATTTCCGATTTTGAAGAAGAGCACGCAATCATAACTACCGACGGAAAATATCTCATCGCCTGGACGACGTTGGGGGCACCGAAAAAGCGTGTAGTTAGAATCGACCCCGAACACCCTGACCCTGCGAATTGGGTCACCATCATCCCCGAAGCGGAAGATGTGTTGGAGTCGGTCACTACTGCCGGCGGAATGCTGTTCGGCCACTATTTGCACCACGCCAGCAGCCGTATACGGGTCTTTGATTTGCAGGGAGTGGAGCAGGAAGAAGTGAAACTGCCCGGATTGGGTGTGGTCAACGGATTCTCGGGAAATCGGGAAGATCACGATGTATTTTATTCATTTACCTCCTTTACCACGCCCCCTCAGATCTACCGCTATGACTGGAAAACACACCAATCGGAACTGGAACGGAAAACAGAAATCGATTTCAATCCGGATGACTATCTGGTAGACGAAGCTTTTCCCATCAGCCGGGATGGAACCAGGCTCCACCTCTTCATTGTCCGGCGGAAGGATGTCCCTTTGGACGGCACCAATCCCACCTTATTATATGGATACGGGGGCTTCAATATCAGCCTGAAACCCTATTTCAGCACGAGTAATTTGATTTTATTGGAGCAGGGCGGTATTTATGCCCTGGCCAATCTGAGAGGCGGTGGTGAATATGGGGAGGAGTGGCATCGCGCCGGTATGTTGGATAAGAAACAGAATGTATTTGACGATTTCATTGCAGCGGCTGAATATCTGATCCAAAATAAATACACCTCACCGGAAAAATTGGCGATCCGGGGCGGCTCCAATGGAGGCTTGCTGATCGGTGCCGTGGTGAATCAGCGCCCGGATTTATTTCGCGTGGCTTTTCCCGCCGTCGGAGTGATGGACATGCTGCGTTATCATAAATTTACCATCGGCTGGGCCTGGGCGGTGGAATATGGTTCCAGCGATGACCAGGAACAATTTGCAACCTTGTACCAGTATTCTCCCCTGCATAATATTCGCGCTGATCAGAACTATCCGGCCATACTCATTACCACCGCCGATCATGATGACCGGGTAGTACCGGCTCATTCCTTCAAATATGCGGCCACTTTACAGGACACATACCACGGACCCAATCCGATCCTGATTCGCGTAGAAACCAGGGCTGGGCACGGAGCCGGAAAACCCACCTCTAAAATCATAGCTGAAATGGCGGATATCTGGTCCTTTATGTTCTACAATATGGGTGTGGACTACCACCATCCCAGGTAACCTTTTACACTGGTTGCGACGTAAGGGCTGTGGCGATCGCGGTTCCCAGTTCGACATTGTTCAAAGCCAGGGCAATATTGGTAGCCAGGGCCCGACCCCCGGTTTTGGCAACGATCGTCTGAAGCAGGAAGGGGGTAACTGCTTTTCCGCTTATCCGGTGTTGTTCTGCCTCCAGCAATGCCTGTTCGATGATTGGTACCAGTTCGTCCCGGGGTATTTCCTGGTCGGTGGGAACCGGATTGGCGATCAACAATGAACCGGTTTGCCGAAGCAATTTCTGGGCTGAAAAAATAGAAACGATTTCCTGAGCTGATTCCACCCGTTGAGTCAGCGCCAGACCAGAGGAACGGGAATAAAAAGCAGGAAATTCGTTGGTGCGGAACCCAAGGACAGGGATGGCCAGTGATTCCATCATTTCCAGGGTTTTCTCCAAATCCAGGATGGCTTTGGCTCCGGCGCTGACCACGATCCCGGGAAAACGGGCCAGGGCCCATACATCCTGAGAGATATCGAATGTGTCGGTTGCTCCACGATGGACCCCGCCGATCCCGCCCGTGGCGAAAACCTCAATTCCTGCTTGTTGCGCGATGGCCAGAGTGGAGGATACGGTTGTGGCGGCCGACTTGCCCCCGGCGACACAGGAGCTCAAATCCCGCAGGCCCGCCTTTAATACGGACGACGAGCTGCATAATTGTTCCAGTTCATCCTCCGTCAGACCAATTCGGATGGATCCGTTCAGAATCGCAATGGTGGCCGGAACCACTCCTTTCCGGCGGGTTTCCTCTTCTGCCCGGCGGGCAAAATCCAGGTTCTCGGGAAAGGGCATGCCATGGGCCAAAATAGTGGATTCCAGGGCCAGGACGGGACGATGGTGGTGCAGCGCCTCCTGCACTTCAGGAGAGATATGGAACCAGGACATGGAAAAAGTTACCGAAAAGCAGCTGAAAATATTATTCTTTTGCTACCGGCACGGGTACGGGCTGGGGACCCAAGATCAGGATTTTGATCAGTTCCCACCACTTTTTCATCAGGACACTCCGATCGTGGTCATCTGACGGAAGACCCGGCGCAACAGGTGCAAATCGTCCGGGGTAACCCGGGGCATCGGCACCGAGATGACCGGAAGGACTGTTCCGTCAAATTGGGCCTTTTGTCTGTCTTTCAGATACCGTGCCACCGGATCGTGAAATTCTGGTAAATGGCGGTTCGGCTTTTCTTTCTTGTTCATGCGACTTCCTTTCCCGATTACGGTCACTACCCATATTTCAAGGATTATGCCGCCGGCTGAAGGCCGACAAACCGGGTCTGGTCCAGGACAAATCGGCAGAAAAAATCAACAGGGTGTGTCATCGCGGTAGATCTGAGCGTCCCCGCCCCAAATAAATGAAACCTGAAAGGGCCGGTAACAGGTGTCTTTATGGGGTGCCGGGTTCTGAGAAAAAGCCGTAAATTTTCCACTTGCCAACGAAGCGATTCCGCTGTTTTTCAGAAGACCCCCCAAATTTGAGGACCTGATATGCAGAGAAAAATGGTTACCATCGATGGAAATGAAGCCGCCGCCTACGTCGCCCACCAGACGAACGAAGTCATTGCGATTTATCCCATTACTCCTTCTTCCCCCATGGGGGAACATTCCGACGCCTGGTCCGCGATGGGACAAAAAAATATCTGGGGTACAGTCCCGACCGTGGTGGAAATGCAAAGCGAAGGCGGAGCCTCCGGGGCTGTGCACGGCGCCCTGCAGACGGGGGCCCTGACCACCACCTTCACCGCTTCTCAGGGGTTGTTGCTCATGATCCCCAATATGTACAAGATTGCCGGTGAATTGACCTCCACCGTATTTCATGTGTCCGCGCGGACCATTGCCACTCACGCCCTGTCCATTTTTGGCGACCATTCCGATGTGATGGCAACCCGATCCACCGGTTTTGCCCTGCTGGCGTCCAACAGCGTCCAGGAAGTGATGGATTTTGCTCTGATCGCCCAGGCGGCCACCCTGCGGAGCCGGATTCCTTTCCTTCATTTCTTCGATGGTTTCCGCACCTCTCACGAAGTAATGAAAGTGGAACAACTGACCCGGAACGATATGAAAGCGATGCTGGATGACCAACTGATTGCAGAGCACCGGAAACGGGGACTGAATCCCAACCACCCCGTTCTCCGGGGCACGGCCCAGAATCCAGACGCTTTTTTCCAGTCCCGGGAAACGGTGAACCCCTACTATCTGGCTGCGCCGGATATTGTTCAACAGGTTATGGACCAGTTTGCCGAACAGGTGGGACGCGCCTATCACCTGTTCGATTATGTAGGGGCCCCCGATGCCGACCGGGTGATCGTTCTCATGGGTTCCGGCGCTGAAGCTGTGCATGAAACCGTCGATTATTTAAATACTTCCGGGGAAAAGGTAGGGGTGCTGAAAGTTCGCCTGTACCGCCCGTTCTCAGTGAAACATTTTTTAGGAGCGCTACCGGACACCGTCCAGAAGATTGCCGTTCTCGATCGCACCAAAGAGCCGGGTGCAGTGGGTGAACCCCTGTACCAGGATGTGGTTGCGGCCATTCGGGAGGGTCACCAGCAGGAAGAGATCCCGTTCACAGCCAATCCGGTGGTTGTCGGCGGTCGGTACGGTTTGTCTTCCAAGGAATTCACACCGGGCATGATCAAGGGAATCTTCGATGAGTTGACCAAAGCCTCCCCGAAGAATCATTTCACCATTGGGATCAATGATGATGTGACCCATTCCAGTCTGGAATACGATCCGGATTTTTCCACCCCCGAAGACAAAGTGTTCCGGGGCATGTTTTTCGGGCTGGGAGCCGACGGAACCGTCGGGGCCAATAAAAACTCCATCAAGATCATCGGATCGGAAACGGACAACTATGCCCAGGGCTATTTTGTCTATGATTCCAAGAAATCCGGCAGCATGACCACCTCTCACCTCCGATTCGGGAAAGAGAAAATTCGTTCCACCTATCTTATCCGGAATGCCAATTTTGTGGCTTGTCACAATTTTGAATTCCTGAAAACCGTGGATGTGCTGGGCTACGCCGTCCCCGGCGGGACCTTCCTGTTGAACAGTCCCTATAGTGCCGAGGAGGTGTGGGATCATTTACCCCGCCACGTCCAGAAACACATTCTGGACAAAAAACTGGCCTTTTACAATATCAACGCCCTGAAGGTAGCCAAAGAAACAGGCATGGGGGTGCGCATCAACACCATCATGCAAACCTGTTTCTTTGCCATTTCCGGGATTCTCCCGCGGGAGGAGGCCATCGATAAAATCAAGCAGGCCATTCGGAAAACCTACGGGAAAAAGGGAGAGGAAATTGTACAGAAAAATTTCAATGCCGTGGACCAGACCCTGGCTCATCTTCAGAAAGTCACACCACCGGATATTCTGACCGGTATCGAATTGGGGTCCTCTCTGATTCCGGAGGAGGCTCCTGATTTCGTCAAAAATGTCACTGCCCGTCTGATCGCCGGCAAGGGCGATGAAGTTCCGGTGAGCGCCTTTCCTGTGGATGGAACGTTTCCGGTGGGTACCACCAAATACGAAAAACGGAACATCGCCGCCGAAATCCCGGTCTGGGATGCGTCTATTTGTATTCAGTGTAACAAATGCGCGCTGGTATGTCCCCACGCCGTGATTCGGCCCAAGGTCTATGAGGAATCCCACCTGAAAAACGCCCCGGACACCTTCAAGTATGTCAAGGCCAAGGGGAAGGAGTACACCGAAACTGAAATGTATTCCCTCCAGGTGGCGGCGGAAGACTGTACCGGTTGTGCCCTCTGTGTGGACATCTGTCCGGTGAAAGACAAGACCAACGTGAGCCGTCGCGCGATCAACATGGAACCCCAGCTGCCGCTCAGGGAACAGGAGCGGAAGAATTGGGATTTCTTCCTCACTTTACCGGAAATCGACCGCAATCGGGTTAAACAGGAAACCCCCCGGGGATCCCAACTCCTGGAGCCGCTGTTTGAATTTTCCGGAGCCTGTTCCGGTTGCGGGGAAACGCCCTATGTAAAACTGGCCACCCAGCTCTTCGGTGACCGAATGGTGGTCGCCAACGCCACCGGCTGTTCGTCCATCTACGGTGGAAACCTTCCCACGACTCCCTGGACGAAAAATGCCGAGGGTCGCGGTCCTTCCTGGTCCAATTCCCTGTTTGAGGACAATGCCGAATTCGGTCTGGGCTTCCGCCTGACGATCGACAAACAAAAGGAATATGCCGAAGAATTGCTCCGGTCCCTCCGGGAAGAGGTGGGAACGGAACTGGCGGACGCCATCCTGAATGCCGATCAATCCACCGAACCGGGAATATTCGAACAGCGGGAACGGGTGGAACAGCTGAATACCATCCTGGATACACTCTCATCCACCGAAGCGCGGTATCTCCGGAGTATTTCCGATAACCTGGTGAAGAAGAGCGTCTGGATCATGGGCGGCGACGGCTGGGCTTATGACATCGGCTTCGGCGGACTGGACCATGTCCTGGCTTCCGGTCGGGATGTGAACATTCTGGTACTGGATACGGAGGTCTATTCCAACACCGGTGGACAGGCGTCAAAGGCCACTCCCATCGGTGCCGTGGCCAAGTTTGCCTTTTCCGGGAAACCGTTGGGAAAGAAAGACCTGGGACAGATCGCCATGTCCTACGGCAATGTCTATGTGGCCAAAGTGGCCATGGGCGCCAGTGACGCCCAGACCGTTCGGGCCTTCATGGAGGCAGAAGCCTATCCCGGCCCCTCCATTATCATCGCCTACAGTCATTGCATTGCCCACGGAATCAATATGACCTATGGACTTCAGCAACAGAAACTGGCCGTGGACAGCGGTCAATGGATCTTGTATCGCTACAATCCGCTCCTGAAACAGGCAGGGAAAAATCCATTCAAGCTGGATTCCAAAGCGCCGAAAGTTCCCATTACCGATTATCTCTATCGGGAAAACCGTTTCAAAATGCTCACCAAAAGCATGCCCGATCGGGCCAGAGAACTGGCGGACCGGGCGCAACGGTTTGTGGACGAACAGTATCAATACTACAAGTATCTGGCGGACCGGAAATTGACCCCGGCCGAATAAAAGGGAGGACGCCATGAAATTGAATACACGTTATCTGGGTTTTGAACTGGATACACCCCTTGTTCCTTCGGCCTCACCCTTCACCAGGGACATCGATCAGGTCAAGCGATTGGAGGATGCCGGGGCACCGCTCATCGTCATGCATTCCCTCTTCGAAGAAGAAATCCTCCATGAAGATGCGGAACTGGAACATCATCTGTCCCACGGTTCTGAGAGTTATTCCGAGTCCCTCAGCTATTTCCCGGATCACCCGGAATTCAAGCAGAGCTGCGATCTGTATCTGGAACAGTTACGAGCCATCAAAGAGACCGTCAGCGTACCTGTGGTAGCCAGTTTGAACGGCGTTACCACCGGTGGCTGGGTGGAAAAAGCGTCTCTGCTGGAAGCCAACGGGGCCGATGCCCTGGAATTGAACATATATCATGTTCCCACCGATCCGGCCGTTTCATCTACGGCGGTGGAAGATCTCTACGTGGACATTCTCCGGGCCATCAAGGGGCGGGTCTCCATCCCGGTGGCCGTGAAACTGGGCCCCTTTTTCAGCGCCCTGCCCTCCTTTGCTGCCCGTCTGGAACGGGAAGGGGCCGACGGACTGGTGCTCTTCAATCGCTTTTATCAACCGGATATTGATCTGGAGACGCTGGAAGTCATCCCCGGTTTGAATTTGAGCACTTCCGCCGAAGTGCGCCTGCCGTTGCGCTGGATTGCCGTCCTGTCTCCGATTTGCAAAAAAGTCAGTTTCGCCGCTTCCAGTGGAATCCACACCGCCGAAGACGTATTGAAGGTCATCATGGCCGGCGCCGACGTGGCGATGATGACTTCGGCTCTGTTGAAATTCGGTCCCGAACATCTGGCCAAGGTGCGCCAGCAAATGGTGGAGTGGATGGAGGAATTTGAGTACGAGAGCATCAGCCAAATGAAAGGCAGCATGTGCCTGGAAACCGTGCTGGATCCCAAAGCTTTCGTCCGGTCGAATTACATGAAAATGCTCAACGATTACGTGTATAAGCCCGGATCCTGAGGGCGGTCCCCGAACAGCAACTGCATTCCTCTTGACCGCAGGAGTTCCCGGCTGAACCAGAATAGAAGCGTGCCGCCGGCCAGTTCACCGAATTCCTCCAGAGATACTTCCGCGTAATAACCGGCTCCCGACACCAGCCAGTTGGACAGGGTTTCGATTCCCAGGGCCGATCCCAGAAAAACCCCGATACCCGCCAGGAACAGGGCCCGCAGCTTTCCGGTCCATTCCATCTGACGATCGATCCACATTCCCAGCAGAACGATACCGACCAGAAAAGGCACCCCGAACAACAGCATCCAGATCCCCGTAACAGGATAAGGGGTGTTCTCCCGGGAGCCGCCGGGAAGCAGGGAATCGGACCAGTCTCCCAGGGTTTCGTGGATCATGGCGGTTTCATCCAGTGATAAAAACAGAAATAAAAGCGGCAGCAGCCACAACATCACCTGTTTCCGGTTGGTCCGGATTTGATCACCATACACCGCCAGTCCGCTTTGCAGCGCCACCAGAAACAATTGGATGGATGAATACCAGGTGGAGAGATTGTTCTCATCATTGAGATCCAGAAATCGGTTCAGCCAGGGATTGGGCTCCCCCAGGGTCATATTGATCAGATAGAGGACCAGTAGGAGCAGGTCCAAAGCAAACAGGATCCGCACGGAAAGCGGCAGGGATGAAAATTGCGTTTTGGACATGGTTCCCCCGCCGGGAAACTACGGGGGACCCAAACGAGATTCAATGGAAATGGGACTTTGAGCACATTCGACTTTGGCAGTAATCTTCGCCCTGGCGCACGATACTTCCCTTGACGTTTTCTCCACAACCAACCTCCAAATTCGGTCGAATTTCATGACACAACCCTCCGCCCGCACCACTGTGGTCGTCGGCGCCCAATGGGGCGACGAAGGTAAAGGCAAGGTCACCGATTTTTTTGCCGGCGAGTCCGATTTCGTCGTCCGGTTTCAGGGCGGCAACAACGCCGGTCACACGGTCATCGTAGACGGCCGGGAGTATAAACTCCATCTCATTCCATCCGGTGTCCTTTATCCCCGCCCCCTGTCGGTCATTGGAAACGGTGTCGTAATCGATCCGAAAGTGCTGCTGGCCGAAATCCGCTACCTGCAGGACCGGGGTATTACACCCCGACTGGCGATCAGTGACCGGGCCCATGTCATTCTGCCCTATCACATTGCCCTGGACGAGGCCCTTTCCGGTCACCAGGGATCGTTGTCGGCCGGGAGTACGCGGCGCGGCATCGCTCCGGTATATGCCGATAAAATGTATCGTCATGGTATCCGCACCATCGATCTGCTGGAACCGGACATCTTCCGGGAGAAACTGGATAAAGCCTACGCCTTCAATCAGGCCCTGATTGAAAAGGGGCTGGGGGGGCGACTGGACCGGTCCCGGGAAGATATTTTCCATGAATATGTGGACTACGGTCAACAGTTGAAACCCTACCTCCGGGATGTGGGCTGCCTGTTGGATGAAGGTTTGCGTCAGGGTAAGGCCATCCTGTTCGAAGGAGCTCAGGGCGTCAGTCTGGATGTGGACCACGGAATCTACCCGCACACCACCAGCAGCAATACGGTTGCGGGCCATGTTTCGGTGGGGTCGGGAAGAACCTTCCGCCGGATCGATCGCATTATTGGTGTGGCCAAAGCCTATGTCACCCGTGTGGGCATCAGCCCCTTCCCCACGGAACTGCCGGAAAAGGACGCCCGGGATCTGCGGGAACGGGGACAGGAATTCGGCACCACCACCGGCAGACCCCGGCGGGTAGGCTGGCTGGATCTGGTGCAACTGCGTCAGGCGGTACGCGTCAACGGGCTTACCGAACTGGCGGTGACCAAACTGGACATCCTCAGCGGTTATGACACTTTGCCCGTCTGTGTTGCGTACCGGATCCACGGGAAAATGGTCCGCGAAATGCCCGCCAGTTTGGCTGATTTCCGCGCAGCGAAACCGGTGTATCGTGACGTACCCGGCTGGGGCAGTCTCCCTCCGGATGTGGCCCAACGCCCCTTCGATCAACTGCCGGAGGCCATGCAGGCCTACCTGAAATTCCTGGAAGATGAATTACACGTTCCCGTTACGATGGCTTCGGTCGGACCCCAGCGCCACGAGACCATCCTGAAATAGTCTCATGGATCCGGCCCTCAACCCAACCGTGGATTTCACCGGAAAAAGTCCTTCGGAGATCCGGGCGATTCTGGAGCAGTACCGGATTCCGCTTACACCGGAAGAGGCGCTTCAGGTCCAGACCGAAATGCTTCACCGACCCCCCACGCTGACGGAACTGGTTCTGTTTTCCATCGAGGGGTCGGAACATTGTTCCTACAAAAGCAGTCGACCCCATTTGAAGCAATTTATCACGGAGGGTCCCCATGTGGTGCTGGGAGCCAAAGAGGATGCGGGTGTCGTGGCGGTGGCCACGGACCGGGAGGGACATCGCTGGTGTGTCGTCATATCCCATGAATCCCATAACCATCCCTCGCAAATCGTTCCCTATGAAGGAGCCGCGACCGGTGTCGGCGGCAACGTCCGGGATGTGTTGTGCATGGGAGCGGAAGTCATCGGCGTCTCCGATTCGCTTCGGTTTGGCGCCGTGGACACCCCCAAAACCTTGTGGATTCATTCCGGCGTGGTGGAGGGAATTGCCGGCTATGGCAATCCCCTGGGAATTCCCAATATCGGCGGAGATCTCTATTACGATGAGGGGTACAACGACAATTGTCTCGTGACGATCGTGACGCTGGGGATCGTGCGGGAGGACCGGATTATCCATTCGTACGCGCCGCCCGATGCAGACGGGTATGATCTGATTCTGGTGGGAAAACCTACCGATAACAGCGGCTTTGGTGGGGCCAGTTTTGCCTCCCTGGAACTGGAGGAAGAAAAAAAGGAACAGAACAAAGGTGCGGTGCAGGAACCCAATGCTTTCCTGGAACGCCATCTGGTCCAGGCTACGGGAGACCTGTTTCGATATCTACAGGAGAACGATCTTTGCTCCCGGGTCGGTTTCAAAGACCTGGGTGCCGGAGGAATTGCCTGTGCCAGCGTGGAGCTGGCCGACGCGGCCGGTTTGGGGGCCGAAGTGCAGCTGGACAAAGTGCATCGATCGATGGAAACCTTACACCCTTCGATCCTGCTCTGTGCCGAGACTCAGGAGCGGTTTATGTGGGTGTCGCCGCCGGAGCTGACCCCCAGAATTCTGAAACACTATAACGATCGGTTCGATTTGCCGGGTGTGGCCAACGGCGCCGAAGCGCGGGTCGTGGGAACCATT
>RFIZ01000201.1 GCA_003695105.1 Fidelibacterota bacterium | reverse complement strand
TGTTAGCCTTGAAATCGGTTTTCCAGGGAACCGATCCGGTAGACACACTCATTTTCGATGAAATTGATACCGGAATCTCAGGTCAAACCGCTCTCCGGGTCGCCCGGGCACTGAAGAACCTGGCCGCGGAAAAACAAATTGTATGCATCACCCATCTGCCCCAAATCGCCGCGTTGGCCGATCATCACATTCACGTGGAAAAGGAGACCACCGGTTCCAGCACCCACGTGCATGTAGGCTATGTCCGGAACGAAGAACGGAAACGGGTATTGAATACGTTGCTGACCGTGACGGAAATCGAGGATCAATAAATGGATAAAATCGTGATCCAGGGAGGGAAGTCACTCTCGGGTCGGGTGAACATTTCCGGGGCCAAGAACGCGGTGTTGCCGATCATGGCCGCCGCTCTCCTGGTGGATGGAAAAACCGTCATTGACAATGTTCCCGATCTGCGGGATACCCGGACAATGATACGTCTCCTGGAAATGGTAGGAGCCCGGGGCCGGTTCGGGTCCCATCGCCTGGAAATCGATGCCGGACCGGTGGATACACCGGTGGCCCCTTATGATCTGGTCAAAACCATGCGGGCTTCCTTCTATGTTCTGGGTCCGCTCCTGAGCCGGTTCGGTCGCGCCAAGGTTTCTCTTCCCGGCGGATGCGCCTGGGGACCGCGACCGGTGGATTTTCACCTGAAAGGACTGGAAAAACTGGGGGCCGAGATCACCCTGGAAGGCGGCTATATCCAGGCGCAGGCAGACTATTTGACCGGTGCTACCATCCACTTTGAGATTCCGTCCGTCGGAGCCACCGGAAACCTGCTTATGGCCGCCGTACGGGCCCGGGGAACGACCGTCATCGAAAATGCGGCCCGGGAACCGGAGATCGTTCAGTTGGGTGAATTCCTGCAAAGCATGGGAGCCCGGATCGAGGGCCTGGGGACCGATGAAATCACAATTGAAGGCGTCGCGTCCTTGCGTCCGACTCAAGTCACGGTCATTCCCGATCGCATCGAAGCCGGTACCTTTCTGATCGCCGGGGCGGCCCTGGGCCGGATCACCGTGGATCAGGTTCGCCCGGATCATCTGAAGGTGGTCCTGGAAAAACTGGAAGAAGCCGGGGCCGAGATCCGGGTGGAAGCATCGTCCATCACCATTCAAAGACCTGACAGCATTCAACCGGTGAATATGTCCACGGCGGTCTATCCTGGTTTTCCCACCGATCTGCAGGCCCAGTGGATTGCGCTGATGGCTCTGGCTGAGGGCACTTCCATCATTACCGATACCATTTATCATGATCGTTTTTCCCATGTACCGGAGCTGCAGCGACTGGGTGCCAACATTACTCTGGAGAAAAATGTGGCGGTGGTCATCGGACAGCAGGAACTCATCGGCGCTCCCGTCATGTCAACGGATATTCGGGCCAGTGCTTCCTTAATCCTGGGGGGCCTGGCGGCTCGCGGCCGGACCGAGATATCCCGGGTATATCACATCGATCGCGGGTACGAAAAAATCGAGGAAAAATTCCGGACGCTGGGAGCGTCCATTGAACGTGTTTCAGAATAACAGAAGGGAATTCATCCCATGAAAATTGTTATCATTGGCGCGGGGGAAGTGGGATTTTATGTGGCCAAAGCCCTGAGCCAGGAAAATTTTGATATCACCATACTGGATATTGACCCGGAAAAATGCCGACGGGCGTCGGAAAACCTGGATGTGATCGTGGTGGAAGGGAATGGAGCCAGTCCCAAAAACCTGAAGAAAGTCAAGGTGTCCGAAGCGGACTATGTACTGGCTTTGACCCGGGTGGATGAGGTCAATCTGATTGCCGCCCATCAGGCCCATACCCTGGGAGCGAAAAAAATCATTGCCCGGTTGCGGAATCAGCAGTACACCGCGCCCGATTCCATTCTTCGACCCGAACAGTTTGGCATCGACCGGGTTATCCATCCGGAGCGGGAAGCCTGTCAGGAGATTGTACGGCTGGTGCGCCATCCCTATGCGACCCTGGTCGCCGATTTCGAAGGCGGACGCCTGCATATGATCGGTATTCGCATGAAGAAAAACGGCAACCAGATCGTCGGGCGCACTGTCCGGGAAGTGTGTGAAATCAACCCTGATATCAAATTCGGAGTCGTCGCCGTCGTCCGGGATGGGGAAGCCACCGTTCCCTGGGGCGATTTTGTCTTCGAAGAAGGGGATATCGCCTACTTCATCTCCCGGAAAGAAAAATTGAACGGGGTTCTGGAAGTTCTGGGTGTGCCGGTGGAAGTGAATCGCCGGATCATGATCCTGGGTGGCAGTAAAATCGGTCGCTCCGTGGCGGAAGTCCTGCAAAATGAGATGTCCGTCCGGTTGATCGAAAAAAATCGGGAAAAGGCTTCCATCATTGCCAACAATCTGGAAAATACCATGGTTGTCAACGCCGACGGTCTGGATGTGGAATTCCTGAAATCAGAGAATATCCAGGAGGTGGACAGCTATCTGGCCGTCACCAATAATGAACAAACCAACCTCTTGTCCGGCATCCTGGCCAGCCATTTGGGTGTAAAACAATCCATCGTCCACATTACCACCACCGACTACCAGCCCTTCATCCAGGAGATCGGGGTTGCGGCCGTGGTGAGTAAAAACATGTCCACCGTGAATACCATCATCCGTGATATTCGCAGCGACCAGTCGGAAACCTCCCTTTTTTCCATGGAAGAAATCGGCGTGGATGTGGTGGAATTCAAACCGGAGCCCAATAGTCCCGTGACCCAAAAGCCGCTGCAGGATCTCGATTTTCCTCAAGACAGCATCGTCGGCGTGATCAATCATCACGGCCAGCTCAGCATTGCCCGGGGCAACTTCCAGTTGTCCGATGAAGATACGGCGCTGGTCTTTACCAAACACACGGCCATTCGCAAATTGAAGAAGCTGTTCACGGCGCGATGAATTCTCGTCCGATTCTCAATATCCTGGGCGGCCTGGTCGTCCTGCTGGGATTCACCATGCTGATTCCGGCTTTTATTGCCCTGGGATATGGAGAACCGGACAGCACCGGTTTTTTTAGTTCCGCCGGCATCGTCATGACGGTGGGCGGTATCCTGTGGCTGTTAACCCGTGGAGACAACCGCATTACTAACCGGGATGGATTTGCGATTGTATCCCTGGCCTGGATTTTGACGGCGTTTGTCAGCTCCATACCGTTCCAGTTGACCGGAACCATCC
Source organism: Fidelibacterota bacterium (assembly GCA_003695105.1). Lineage (GTDB taxonomy): Bacteria > Fidelibacterota > Marinisomatia > Marinisomatales > J089 > J089. Next base: position 5,177 of record RFIZ01000201.1, on the reverse strand, counting down.
CCAACCTAACCGATGCCTTCTTCGAATCCATGTCGGGAGTGACTACCACCGGAGCCACCATACTGGGGAATGTGGCGACCCTGCCCCATTTGCCCCATGGAATTGAATCCTTGCCTCACGGAGTCCTCTTCTGGCGGTCTTTCATTCAGTGGATTGGCGGAATGGGAATCGTGCTGTTCTATATCGCCATTCTGCCCTTGTTGGGCATCAACGGCTATCAATTGTTCAAAGCGGAAGTTCCGGGACCGGTGGCGGATAAAATCCGGCCCCGGGTGCGGGAAACGGCCAAATATCTGTGGATGGTGTACGTGGGCATCACCATTGTCGAGATCCTGCTCCTGGGCATCTCCGGGATGAACTGGTTTGAAGCCATCTGTCATTCCTTCACCACCATGCCTACCGGTGGCTTCAGTACCCGGAATGCCAGTATCGGAGCCTTCGACAATCCAACTATTCATTACATCATCATTTTGTTCATGTTTTTAGCGGGAGTGAATTTTTCCCTGCATTTCAAGCTGCTCACGGGCGATCGGAAAGCCTTCTGGAGGGATAGTGAATTTCGCCACTACCTTGGGCTCGTTCTGGGAATTACCGTGATCATCGCCGGAACGCGTCTGGTTCAGACGGGGAATTTCACTCATGAAGAGTTCCGTAATTCGCTGTTTCAGACTGTGTCCATCCTCACGACGACCGGGTACGCCACGGCCGACTATGAACATTGGACGTTTGGCGCCCAGTTTATCCTTCTGAGCCTGATGTTTATCGGGGCCTGCGGCGGGTCAACGGGAGGGGGCATGAAGGTCATCCGGATCCAGCTCATCCTGAAATACACCGCCATGGAAACCCGGCGTATGCTCCATTCCCGGGCCATCATTCCCATCCGGATCGGCAACCGGTTCATCGATGAAGACATCATCCGAAATACGCTGGGATTCTTTTTGTTCTATATTTTCATTTTTGCCGTCACCACACTCCTGTTGACGGCCATGAACGTGGATATTACGTCCGCCGTCGGCGCTGCGGCCTCGGCCCTGGGCAATGTGGGTCCGGCGCTGGCTTCCTTCGGACCCATGGATAACTATGCCCTGCTGCCTGATTTTGCCAAGTGGTTGCTGAGTTTTTGTATGCTCCTGGGACGGCTGGAGATTTTTACCGTAATGGTAATGTTCAGTCGAGTTTTCTGGAAATAAACCAAAATGAGGGGAACATGTCGTACGTTGTAACCGAAATCCATGATCAAATCGGAGAAATCACCGTCAACCGGCCCGAGGCGATGAACGCCCTCAATGCCGACGTGTTGACGGAATTAGAGGGTGCCTTTGAGACCCTGATCACATCCGATCAGACCGGCGTCATTCTGTTTACCGGTGCCGGGGATCGGGCCTTCATCGCCGGGGCCGATATCAAGGCGATGGCGGCGATGGGACAGACGGAGGCCCGGGAGTTTTCCCGCCGCGGACAGCGTTTGACCGAAACCATCGAATCATCCCCGAAACCGGTCATTGCGGCTGTGAATGGATTTGCCCTGGGGGGCGGGTGTGAATTGGCACTGGCCTGCCATATCCGGGTGGCATCACGGAATGCCCAGTTCGCCCAACCCGAAGTTCATTTAGGCATCATACCGGGTTGGGGCGGGACCCAGCGCCTGCCACGGTTGATCGGGATTGGACGAGCAACCGAATGGATCATTACGGGTGAAATGACTTCTGCGGAAGAGGCCCATGTCATGGGACTGGTGAATGAGGTCGTGGAACCGGACCAATTGATGGCCCGGGCCCGCAAGATGGCTCAGAGCATTTTGAAAAATGGCCCCCAGGCGATCCGGACCGCCCTGCAATGTATCCGGTCCGGTTATCATCTTTCCCTGCAGGAAGGTCTGGACATGGAAGCCGAAGCCTTCATGTCGCTCTTTGAAACTCCGGAAGGGAAGGAAGGGCTCCGGGCCTTTATCGAAAAACGGGCACCGCGTTTCCGCGACTGATATGCCGTCCTACGCGATCCTCTGTCCGGGAGCCTTCAATTATATCCTGAACAAAACAGGAAATATGTTGATCCGTTATTTTCCCGACCAGGTCGTGGCGGTCATCGATCCGGATCAGGCCGGGAAGACAGCTCAGGATGTCCTGGGATATGGCGGTGACATCCCCGTTGTACCCTCGGTCCGGGAGGCTCTGCCTATGCGACCGGACACCCTGCTGATCGGCAATGCACCCCAGGGTGGCAAGTTCACCGACCGGATTCGGACTGAAATCATTGCCGCCATCCAGGGCGGTTGTACCATTGTCAGCGGGATGCATACCTTCATGCAGGATGATCCGGAATTGTCCTCCCTGGCACAGCAATATCAGGTCCGGCTGGTGGATTTGCGCCGTCCACCGCGACCGCCCCATTTCCCCCGGGGATCTTGGAAAACCCGATCCTCTCCCGTCCTGCTGGTAGTCGGTACCGATTGCGACACGGGTAAAATGACCACCGCCTGGGAAATTACGATCCGATTGCGAAACCGAGGCCGTAAGGTAGCCTTCGTCGGCACAGGACAAACCGGTATTTTGTTGGGGGGGCAGGGGGTGCCGGTGGATGCGGTCGTGGCCGATTTCATGGCCGGCGAAGTGGAATATGTGCTGGACCAACAGCCCCCGGATACGGACCTGATTGTCGTCGAGGGACAAGGGGCTCTCAATAACATGTTCTATTCCGGCGTCACCTTGGGGCTGCTCCACGGTGCCATGCCCGATTGGTTGGTCATGACCCATGAACCGGTGCGGAAACTGGATGTCACCGATTATCCCATGATCGAAGTCCCCTTTGCCCTTCAGTTGCACCTCGATTTGATGCGACCCTTCAAACAAGCGCGGTTTCTGGGAGCCAATTTATTGACCTTTTCCCAGACGGAGGAGGATGCCCGTCGGGCTATTCAAGCAGCCAGGGATGCCTGGCACCTGCCGGTGACGGACCTCATCCGGTTTGGTGACGGCGACCTGATCGAGGCCATTGACAAGGAAATTACTGAATGGAAATCCAATACACACGCTACCGACTGACCTGTACTCATCCCTTTGGAATCTCCCGCAGCACCCACGATTGGTATGATGTCCTGTATGTCTATGTCCATCAGGACGGAATTACGGGTCGGGGAGAGGCGGCTCCTTCGGAACGCTACGGAGAATTTCCCGACCAGATTGAAGCGCGGTTACGGTCCGGTATCGAGCTCCCCCGCATCGATGGGCCTCCGGAGGACTATCAGGCAGAACTGGAGCTTCTGTCCGGAGGTATTCATTCGCTGAAAGCGGCGTTGGACACGGCCCTGTGGGACTGGTGGGCCCAAAAACAGGGTCGACCTTTGTATGAACTGTTTCACTCCCGTCCCGATCAGGCTCCCTGTTCATCATTTACGATCGCCATTGGCGATTTCGATCTGCTGGCGCAAAAGGTGGCTGAGGCGGAACCCTACCGGATCCTGAAAGTCAAACTGGGAACCAACCGTGATAAGGAAATCATCACGGAGATCCGCAAACATACGGATAAAACTCTCCGGGTGGATGCCAATGAAGGGTGGGACCTGGACCGGGCGCGGGAGATGGTACCCTGGTTGGCCGACCGGGGGGTGGAATTGATTGAACAACCACTGCCGACGAACCGGCTGGAGGATACAGCCCGTCTGAAAGCCTTGTCCCCGATTCCTCTCATTGCTGACGAAAATTGCCTCACCGGTGCCGATATCCCCAGCCTGGCGGACAGCTTTCATGGTATTAACATCAAACTGATGAAATGCGGGGGTCTGACCGAAGCCCGCACCATGATTGCCACCGCCCGTGAATTGGGTCTGCTGGTCATGGTGGGATGCATGATCGAATCGTCCGTAGGCATTTCCGCCATGGCATCCCTGGCTCCTCAAATCGATTTTGCCGATCTGGACGGTCATGTATTGATCGACAATGATCCCTACGAGGGGATGAAACTGGTGGAGGGAAAAATCACGTTATCCAATCGACCCGGACTGGGGGTGAGATTGACGCTTGAAGGAGGTGGACTCCGGTGAAAATTCTGAATATCGAGCATATCGGCATCGCCGTCGGGTCCGGGGATAAATCCAGGGACTTCTGGGAGAAGATCCTTTCTTTGACCATGGAACACGAGGAGCGGGTGGCCGGTCAGGGCGTGGATACACTGATTTATCCGGTGGGCCCTTCCAAAATTGAATTGCTGGCCGCTACGGGCCCCGATTCGCCGGTGGCAAAATATTTGGCGAAACACGGACCGGGCATCCATCATGTATGCCTGGAGGTAGAAGATATAAAACAAGCAATAAAAGAACTTAAACAGAGTGGAATACAACCGGTATTCCCGACGCCGCAGCCCGGTGTCGAACAGACCCTGGTCACGTTCATTCATCCGCGGGACACGGGAGGCGTGTTGGTGGAACTGGCCCAAAAAGGAGGAACAGGATCGCATGGCCAGGAGTGACATTCACCGATCCCTGTTCAGTCACTGGGTCCCGGTCAGGAGTCACTGGCGGGATATGGACGGATTGCGCCATATCAACCATGCGGCATTTCTGACCTATATGGAAACGGCCCGCCTGGATTTTTATCATGAATTGGGGTTTGATTATCATCGCTGGGATTTGGAAACCAGCACCATCCTGGTGGGAATGAAGGTGAATTACCGAAAACAGGCCAGTCATCCCACTGAATTTGAGGTCGGGACCCGACTGACGCGGATCGGCCGAACCAGCTTCGATCTGCTCACGGCTGTTTTCCCGACGGGTGAGGAATCTCCCGTGGTGGATGCCCTCTTTACTCTGGTGACGTATAATTTTTCCCGGCAGGAAAAAGTGCCGGTGCCGGAGACATTTCAGGCAAAATTACAACCACTGGATACGCAAACGCTGGTATGAAACCGCTGACGGATTATTTACCGGCGGATCGAATCCATGCCGATCGTTTGAGTCGTCTGGCCTACGCCCATGACGCCAGTTTGTATCGCCTGATTCCCGCAAAGGTGGTGAAACCCCGGTCTGAACGGGAGGTCCAATCCCTCCTGGCTTACTGTCGGGAACTGGGGACCCATGTCACCTTCCGGACGGGAGGAACCAGTCTGTCCGGTCAGGCGGTAACGGACGGGATTTTGGCGGACGTGACCCGTTTCTGGATGAACCATCACATCGGCCCTGACGG
>RFIZ01000200.1 GCA_003695105.1 Fidelibacterota bacterium | reverse complement strand
CGGTCCTCGAGCAACCGGGAAAAGGTACGTTGGAGGGCAATGGCATCGGGAGTCGTGAGCGATTTGTTCCGTTCGTATCCGGGGGCGATCAGCCCCAGGGTCCCCATTTGCGCCACCCGGAATCCTTGTTCCGACAGGATGGAGGTCAGGAGGGTGGCCGTAGTGGTTTTGCCGTTGGTTCCCGTGATGCCGATTACGGATAATTGCGTAGACGGAGAGTGAAAAAACCGATCCGCCAGGTAGGATGCGGCACGGCGGTCATTGGCGACGCGAATCACGGGTACCTGTTCACTGTACACACCGGGATCACTGGTGATGACGGCCACGGCGCCCCGATCGATGGCATCCTGCACGTAGGCATTTCCGTCAGCCTGATACCCCTTCACCGCTACGAACAGATCTCCCGGCCGGACCAGGCGCGAATCCGATTGAAGTCCGGATACCTCCACGTCCACGCCGGGGGGCAGAGCTGAATCCAATCCATTCAACAGGGTAACCAGAGACTGTTTCATTCCAACTCCAGGCGACATACCGAACCGGCCTCCACCCGTTTTCCGGGGGCGGGAGATTGCCATTGAACCACACCGGACCCTTCAAATCGGGCCTCCAGACCAGCGGCTTCCAGAGTGAGCAGCGCTTTCCGTAAACTCATGCCCCGCACGTCCGGGACCGGTCGCAGCGGATCCGGGACGATCGTCATGGAGGACAGCAGAATCCCCGGTGCCGGACTTTCTACCACAGGCGTCTGCGTCTGATCCTGTCTGCCCGGTTTCACCGGCCGGCTAACCAGAGATTTTGGGGAAGGTGTAATCGAATCATCCATACCGATAATACGTTCCATGATCCGGCGAAAAGCCACAGCCGCCGCCACACCACCCCAGTGATAGCCATAGCGGGGTTCGTCGATGGCGATGGCCGCCAGGATCTGGGGTTGATCGGCGGGCAGAAATCCGACGAAGTCGGACACGAACTGGGTCCGGGAATAGCCGCCGGCCACATATTTTTGGGCTGTTCCGGTTTTCCCGGCCACATCCCACCCCTCGATGCCGGCTTCGAGACCGGTGCCGCTTTCCACGACCCGTTTCAAGATTTGGACCACTTGTTCCATGACTTCGGGAGTGCTGATTTTCCGGATTACTTCCACGGGAAATTCCTCAAGGAGGTCCCCCGTATGGGTCCTTACCTCCCGAACCAGAATCGGTTTCAGCAAATATCCGCCGTTGGCTATGGAAGCATAGGCCATGGCCAACTGTAAGAGGGTGACCCCCACTTCCTGTCCCATGGATACTTCAGCCAAAGATACATGGGACCACTCCTGGGGTTTGCGCAAAGTGCCTCGGGCTTCCCCCAAGAAATCGATGTGCGTCACGGCACCGAAACCCAGGTCCCGGGCATATTCGTACAAAGTCCGTTCTCCGAGGGTTTCCGCGATCTTGATCGTGCCTACATTACTGGAATGTTCGATGATCTGGGGGACGGTCAGCAGACCATACTCCTCGTGGTCGGTGATGCGAATATTGTCTACTTCATAGGCGCCGTATTCACAATTGAATTCGGTATTCCAGTCTACCGTTCCTTGATCCAGAGCAGCGATCAGGGTGACGATTTTAAAGGTCGACCCGGGTTCGAATTGATCGGTGACGGGTCGTAGTTTCTGGTTTTCCACGTCATAATCAGTAACGTGGGCCGGATCGAACCCCGGTACCGAGGCCATGGCCAGGATATACCCGGTGCGAGGATCGAGGATCAATCCCATTCCCGATTTGGCTTCGGTTTCGTGTACCCGGCGTTCCAGTTCTTCCTGGAGGATGGATTGATAATCTACGTCGAGGGTAAGGTAGAGGTCCCGGCCGGGCCGTGGTGGCTTCCGCGGGTAATCGACGGAAGGTCGCAGCACTCCCCGTCCGTTGCGCTCCAGGATTTCCCATCCAGGCGTCCCCCGGAGCAGGGTGTCGAAGTGCTTTTCCAATCCGGTGACACCGTGATCATCGATATTGGTAAATCCCACTACCTGAGAAGCCACAGGTCCATGGGGGTAAATCCGCTGGGTGGCTTTCTCCAGGATCAGGCCGAAGGGTTTGTTTCGCGCCAGAGTGCGGTAAATATCGGGAGGGCAATTGCGGTCCAGGTAGACAAAACGCCGGGGCAGGCTGAGTTTTTTCCGAAGGGACTGCTCTTCGAGGGGCAGAAGGGTGGCCAGTTGCTGAGCAAGATCCTCCGGATCGTCGATCAAGCCCGGGTCAGCCGCCAGGGCATAATGGCCGACATTGGCCGTCAGGGGGACACCCTTGCGATCGTAGATGTTGCCGCGTTGCGCCCGCAGGATTTGTTTTTTTTGACTCTGCCGCAACCCTAATTGGCGGTACTCGGCTCCATGGACGATCTGAATAGTAAACAGCCGGAGTATCAGGCCCGTCCAGGCCAGTAGAATCGCGGCGGAGACCCAACGGATCCGGCTGGCGTATCGCCCATAGATTTTATTCAAGAGTCCCTCCGGGCAGGTAAACGATGATCGATTCCGGTCGGGCCGTGACCATGTCCAGTTCCTGGCGGGCTTTTTGGGCAATGATATCGGGACGGGACAGGAAATCCACTTTGGCCTGGAGGCGGGTGACTTCCGTTTCCAATTCTTTCAGGGTCGATTTTTGCAGATTCAGGGCGACCAGGGATTCATCGATGGCGGTATAGATCATCAGGTAGACGATGAGGACGGCTACCATTCCAATACTGGCCAGGTAAATCAGGAGGGTGCGGAACAGTTCTTTGCGGCGGAGGCGCCGTTTCCTCGGAGACCGTCTTGCCATCAGGCCATTTTAAGCGCTGCCCGCAGTTTCGCGCTGCGGGCTCGTGGGTTGTTCTGGATTTCTTCGTCTGATGGTATGGTGGCTTTTTTCGTCAGAAGCTGAATCAATTCCCGGCGGGCGGCGTCACGGAAGCGATGCTTGACCAGGCGATCTTCCAGCGAATGATAGGTGATGATAACGATTCGGCCTCCGGGCAGGAGGTAATCGGTAAAAAATGAAAGGAAACGGTCCAGGTGATCCAGTTCCTGATTCACAACAATTCGGAGGGCTTGAAAGACTCTGGCGAAGGATTTGTGTCGAAAAGCCGGAGGGGTGCTTTTTCGAATGGCTTCCTTCAAGTCCTGGACCGTTTCCATGGCAGGAGAGCGTTTGATTTGGCGTGCTATCCGTTTGGAATATCGTTCCTCTCCATAGGTAAACAGGCAGTCGGCGATGGTTTTTTCATCGGTACGCCGCAACCAGTGGCTGACCGGTTCGCCCGTCGTTTGATCGAACCGCATATCCAGGGGTGCATCCTGACGGAAGGAAAATCCCCGGTCGGGGTAATCCAACTGGAAGGAGGATAATCCCAGATCCAGGAGCATTCCGTTCACCCCCGGCACAGCCTGTTGTTCCAAAACCGACGGGAGATCGCCGTAGGAGGCGTGTACCAGTGTGACCCGGGGATCGGAGGGCAGGAGGGCTTGACAACACCGTAGTGTTTCCGCATCCCGATCAAGCCCTATCACCTGTCCCCGGGGAGACAGCTTTGTCAAAATCGCCCGCGTATGCCCGCCCAATCCAACCGTCCCGTCGATAACAACCATGTCTCCCTGCGGCTGCAAATAATCCAGCACCTCGGATAACATGACCGGAATATGTGCAGGCGTTGACATGAGATCGCCCATCAAATGATGATCGATTGCGCAAGATTGTTGAATTCCTCGGAATCGGATTGGGGGATTTCGGCACTGACCTGTTCCAATCGCGCCGGATTCCAGATTTCCATTTTGTTGATCACCCCGACAATGACCACGTCTTTTTCCAGGTTGGCGTATTGGATCAGATCGCTGGTTAGCTGAATTCGACCCTGCTTGTCCAGCGTCACCGGGGTCGCCCACCGGGTCATGGTGCGGATAAAGGATCGATTCAGGGGAGAAAGCGCGGATAATTCCCGCAGGCGATTTTCGATGACTTGCCATTCCAGGGCCGGATATACCCAAATTGTGGGATCCTGTCCACGGGTAATGACAACCGTATTTTCATTCTCGGGGGAAAGAACTTTTCGGAAGGGAGCGGGGATGTTGACGCGGCCCTTGGCGTCCAGTGCATATCTGTATTCTCCCGTAAAAGTATCTTTATTCATGTGCCTCTATTTCAGGGGAAATTACCCACATCTCCCCACAACATTAGTATAATTACCCACAAAAAACAAGTCAAATTTGGAAAAAAAGTTTTCCGGACAAAAAAAATCCCCGGCAGGCGGGGATGAAAGGAAAGTATCCAGGGGAAAGAATCAGGAAATCAAGGGGTCAATGTCCGTCTTTGAACAGGGTATAGTAAGTATATTGTATCACCGGCGGGGTATCGCTGATGGAAATGCGGACCGGGTATTCCTGGGAAATAAATTCTTTCAGACGGACGCCGTTCAAGTAGACATCTACACCCTGGGAATGGTTCAGCACCACTTCGGCTTGATGGGAAAACAGAAAAGATTTGGAATCCCCACTGGCCATGGAAATAGTGTCATGACGGGTGGAATCGGCTACGATTCGGTACGAGAGGAGTTGTTTACTGGCGATGCGGAGCGAAAAAGGTGGCACAGCGCTGTGGGTGATCTCCGAGGAATTGTAGACCACATAATTGTTCAGAAGTTCCTCATCCGTGACCAGATGATCGATGAGGACATGTTGTCCGCCGTCGGTGATGGCCGCGTCACTGCTTTCATAAGTGATTTTCCGGATGACCAGCAAGGCAAAAACCCAGAACACAATCAGGATACCGGCTTTGATGAGATTGGAACGTTTCAACACCGGAGACTGGGGTTTGAAGCCGTCGGAAAGTTTTTCCGGCGTTTTGGGTGTTTTATCACTGGCGGCCGGTTTGGACGGTTCGGTGGCAGGTTTCCGGTTGAGATAGTGGTCCAAATCATTCAAAGCCTGTACCGGATCTCCGCCGATTTCAGTTACGTACGCCCGAAAAAACAAACGGATATATGTATACGGTAATAGATCGAATTGACCGTTTTCGAAGGCTTCCAGAAATCGCAGATCGATTTTCGTTCGATTCTGAATTTCTTCCAGCTTGATGTCGGAATTTTCCCGCAGCTTTTTTAATTCTTTGTAGAACAGGGCCATTATTTTCCTTCCGAAGGGCCTGAAGTTACCGTCAGGATTTCCTGCGACACAATCGAAAGAATCAGTCCGGCTGCTGGATGGCCGTATTCAGGGTGCCGTACCCTTTTTCCCGTAAGGCAGGATTAGCGGCGGACAGGAAGGCCGCCACCGTCTCGGAACGAATGGCGAAAGTGACGCCATAATGGATCTGTTGTTGACGGGTCACCCAGGGAGTGCCCGTATATGGAAAAGTACTGAAATCAGAGGACGGGAGGGAATCGGCCGGAGGGCTTAACAGCCATTGTGAGGAAGCGGCAACCGATTTGGCGACTCCGATCCAGTAGGCTTTTCGGTCGGCGTTGTCACAGGAAAATACCAGGCCGCCGCTAAATCCGGGATTGAACAAAGCATCCAACAGCAAATACGGGGTGTCGGATTCGGGAGCACTGATCCGCCCCCCTGTAAGCATGAGATGACCCAAAGGGTACCCCATGATAAAAATCGGTTCACCCCATTTGAGATTGGCGGTGGAGAGAAGGGGGAACGGGACGGCGGGACGGTATTCCGCGTTCCCGGCCCGATGGGCCCCCAGGAGGGCCAGGTCAGACAGGCGATCTTCGACCAGCAGTTCCATTTCCCGGATGCCCGACAACTCACTGCTGTAGTACTTTTCGTGAACTTTGAGCCCGACCGCCTGCAGATAGCCCGGCGGGGAAGGGCTGTAATACGTGAGAACCGTATCAGGCCGGTTTCCAATGTGGGCGCAGGTCAGAACGATAACCTCAGTCGGTGTGGCTTCCAGGAGGATTCCCGTCCCGGAGGCGGTGACATTTTCGAATCGGAGAGATGCATTCAGGTCCGTCGACAGGGAGTCCCGCAGGCGTTGGGTCGTCATGCGGTCGGAAAGCGAAAAGCCGGTGATGGAATAGGTGGCGACATAATTAATCCGGATCAGGCTTCGGGCCAGTTGTTGAGCAACCTCACTCACTCTCTGGTTACCAGTATCTATTGAGCGGGAAGGGGGCAGGAACCCCAGTTTTGAGCAGGCGGTCCATGTGAGTGAGACAAGGACCAGGACGAATCCGGACAGCCGGATGCCGGTTTTTCCCCCTGGTTGATGGATCATGACGGAGGGGTGTCGCCGGTCATCTTGATTTCCAGTGGCCTCCGGGTATCCAGGTGGAGAT
>RFIZ01000019.1 GCA_003695105.1 Fidelibacterota bacterium | reverse complement strand
GGCCGGTTGCGGACAACTGGCGGCGGAGGTGCCGGCGTGAACTCCGTCCTCCAACCGGCGGCGGACCGGTTGCGGTCCTTCCTGCCCGCCACCCCGGCCGTGGCCCTGATTCTGGGCTCCGGTCTGGGTAACTTCGCCCGCCATTTGGATCAGGCCCGGTCCCTGGCCTACAGGGATCTCCCCGGCTTTCCCCGTCCTTCCGTGGAAGGACATACAGGTGAATTTGTTTTCGGAACCGTCGGGTCCGTTCCGGTTCTCCTGGCCCGGGGCCGGATCCACTACTACGAAGGGTACGACCTGGAACAGATTGCCCTTCCGGTCCGGCTCTTTGCCCGCCTGGGCATCCGGCGGCTGATCGTCACCAATGCGGCCGGCTCCGTGCGGCCGGAAATTCCGCCGGGGCGCTTCATGCTGATCGACGGCTACCTGGACGCCACCTTCCGTACCTCCGTCGATCCCGTTCCCTATGCCGGTCCTCCCTGGGTTTCCCCTGCCTTCCTGCAACTGGCACAGGCACGGGCCCGGGCCCGGCAACTGGAGGTGTCCACCGGAACCTACGCCTGGACCTCCGGTCCCGCCTATGAGACTCCGGCTGAGATCCGGTTTTTCCAGTCGCTGGGCGCCGCCGCCGTGGGGATGAGCACGCTTCCGGAAGTGCTGGCCGCCGCCGCGGAGGGACTGGACATCCTGGCCGTCTCCGCCCTCACCAATTACGCCGCAGGCATCGCCTCCCACCCCCTGCATCACGGGGAAGTGATCACCACCGCCCGGGAAATTGAAGGCCCGTTTGAACACTGGATGCGGGACCTGATCCTGCACCTCCCTCAACGAAAGGACTGATATGGTGACTCTATATATTTTGCCGGACGTGAACGCCCGCCGGGAATCCCTCATCGCCACCCGCCGGGATCTGCACCAACACCCGGAACTGGCGTTTGATCTGCCGCGCACCGCCGGCCTGGTGGCCGAGCGCCTGACCGCCCTGGGGCTGGAAGTGAAAACCGGCGTCGGCAAGTCCGGAGTGACGGCCACCCTGCGGGGATCGGCGCCGGGACCGGTGACGGCTCTGCGGGCGGACATGGACGCCCTGCCGATTCAGGAGACCGGAGACACGCACTACAAATCCACCGTGGAGGGCGTCATGCACGCCTGCGGTCACGACGGCCACACGGCCATGTTGCTCGCCACGGCCGAAATCCTGGCCGAAAAACGATCCTCCCTGCGGGGCGAGGTCCGGTTTCTGTTTCAGCCGGCGGAAGAAGGGGACGGCGGCGCCCGCTACATGATCGCCGACGGCTGCCTGAAGGGCGTGGACCGGATTTTCGGTCTGCATCTGTGGAATTACCAACCCCTGGGGGAGGTGGGCGTCCGTCCGGGACCCATCCTGGCGGCGGCGGACATCTTTACGGTGCGGTTCCGGGGCGTGGGCGGACACGGCGCCGCGCCGCAGGGGACGGTGGACACCACCGTGGTGGCGGCGGAATTCATTCAGGCGGTACAAACCATCGTCAGCCGGAATATCAATCCCCTGGACAACGCCGTGGTGACGGTGGGAACGGTCCGGGCGGGACACAGTTTCAACATCATCGCCGATCAGGCCACCCTCACGGGAACGGTCCGGGCCTACACCGAGTCCAACCGGCAACTGATCAAACAGCGCCTGCGGGAGTTGCTGGCGGGACTGGAAAAAATGTACGGCGTGCGCAGTACGCTGGAGTACGAAGACGGCTATCCCCCCACCGTCAACACGGCGGAGGAAACCCGCCTGGTGACGGAAGCCGCCCGAAAAGTGGTGGGAACGGGAGTCGGCGACCCCTATCTCTCCATGGGAGGTGAAGATTTCGCCTATTATCTCCAAAAAGTGCCGGGTTGTTTTTTCTTTGTCGGCTCGGCCCCGGCAGACCGGCCGTTAGGGTCGGTGCCCCATCATTGCTCCCATTTCGACATCGACGAGCGGGCGCTCCTGGTGGGTCCCAGTATCCTGCTCCACCTCGTCGATGCATTGCACGGCGGGGCTAAAACCCCATCCAAAACGGAGAAGAAGACAACAGGAGGAGGAAAATGAGTCCGATCCAATTGGCCGGATCCCGGGAGGTCTGTTGCGATTTCAATGGCGTCTTCATGGCAGTCCTTTCTGTTTGGGTTCTGCCCGTAAGATTCAAGAGCCGTGCCAAACCGGACGCAAACCTCTATCTGTCTATATGAATACAGTTATGGGTTTCAGACTGGAGATGATCATCTCCCCGTCATTCCATCAATTCGATATGGTCATATCAAACCGATATACAGGAGGGCCGCAAACATGAAGGCATGGACCCAGGAACTCTGGATGGACGTTCCCCGCCGCATGGATTTCGTCAATATCACTTCGGAGGTGGAAGCGGCGGTGCGAAAGAGCGGCATCCGGGAAGGACTTTGTCTGGTGAATGCCATGCATATCACCGCATCGGTTTTCATCAACGATGATGAACCGGGACTGCACGAAGATTACAAACGCTGGCTGGAGGGTCTGGCTCCGTTCGATCCCAGTCCCGCCCGCTACGCCCACAATCGCACCGGCGAAGACAACGGCGATGCCCATCACAAGCGGCAGGTCATGGGCCGGGAAGTCGTGGTGGCCGTGACCGGTGGCCGGCTCCATTTTGGTCCCTGGGAGCAGATTTTCTACGGCGAATTCGACGGCCGCCGGAAGAAACGGGTGCTGATTAAAGTCATCGGCGAATGAACCGATAAACGGAATGGCATGACCCTGCAATCGGACTATTACCATCGGTCGGCGCGGCTGGCCACCCTGGGCTTTTTCCTGGCCAAGGCCTTCAAGGAACTCCTGGAGCCCAAGCAACTGGTGATCGAACACTCCTTCGGCGACGGACTGTTCTGTCATGAGGCGCACTGGCAACCCATCGAGGACCGGGAGATCCGGCTGCTGCAACATGCCATGGAAGCCTGGATCGGAAACATGGAACCGATCGTATTCACGGAAAAGCCGAAGGAGGAGGCTCTGGCCTTTTTCCGGGCCAACCATTCCCTCAGCAAACAGGAAGTCGTCCGGCGCTGGCAGGGAGACACCATTCCCGTCCTCATTTTCGAAAACCACTGGGACATTTGCCTGGAACCGGTAACCCGCTACAAGAATATGCTCACCCCGTTCGAACTGCGGCCCTACAACCACGGTTTCCTGTTGCGGCTGGGCGAAGCGGATCAGGAGCTTCTGCCTCCCTTTCAGGACCGGCCGCGGCTGTTTTCCATTCTGGAAGAACAGGAAGCCTGGAGCCGGGCCTTGGGCATCAGCACCGTCCGGGAATTGAATGAGCTGGTGCGCCGGGGGGAACACCAGGAATTGATGTGGGTGGCGGAAGGTCTGCACGAAAAGAAACTGGCCCGGATCGCCGACCAGTTGGTCAAACATTTCCCTGACCGGCCCCTCATCTGTGTCGCCGGTCCCTCCTCCTCGGGAAAAACCACTTTCGCCAAGCGACTGTGCATCCAACTGCGGGTCAATGGCTACCGCACCCTGCCCCTGAGCATGGATGACTATTTCCGCGACCGGAGGGACATTCCCGTCGGTCCCGACGGTACCCAGGATTTTGAGGCCCTGTCCGCCATGGACGTGGATCTGTTGACCGAACGGGTGGACCGTCTTCTGGCCGGAGACACCGTTCCCCGGCGAAAGTTCGACTTCCAGGAGGGCGTGGGCCGGGATCTGGATGAGACCGACTCGGCGGGGGAAAAAGAATTCATTCTGCTGGAAGGAATTCACGGTTTGAATCCCGCCCTGATTCAGGCGCTGGGGGAGAGCCGGGTGCAGAAAATTTACATCTCCGCCATCACCACCCTGAATTTGGATGCCCAGCATCGCATTTCCACGTCCGACAACCGACTCCTGCGGCGGCTGGTGCGGGATTACCAATTCCGCGGCTATGCCCCCCGGGACACGATCGCCCGCTGGGATTCAGTCCGCCAGGGAGAGGAACGCCACATTTTTCCCTACCAGGAAGAAGCGGATTACCTGTTCAATTCCTCCCTGATATACGAACTGTCGGTGCTGGCGGGGTTGGCGCTGCCGTTGCTGGAAGCAGTGGCCGGCGATGATATCGTGGCGGAAAAGGCCCTCTACCTGCGGCGGTTCCTCCAGTTATTCGAATCGATCGATCCCGGCGGTGTCCCCAGCATCAGCCTCCTGCGGGAATTCATCGGCGGCAGTGGCTTTTCCTACTAAGGGTGATCCGCGCCCGGACCGTTCAATATCCGACGGCCGTATTGGATCCCCGGACGTCGGCGCCGCCTTCCAATCCCCGGGCGGTGATCCGGATGGCGTTCACCTGCCCGATCTCTCCCCACACGTAGGGCACGATCACATGTCCCATGGCCTGCAGATTGGCTTCCACATCCCGGGTCAGACTCCGGGGTTCCACCATGATCACGTCCGGCAGCCACTGGGAATGGACCCGGGGCACCGAGACGGCTTCCTGCACATCCATGTGAAACACGGCACAGTTCAGAATCACCTGTAACACCGTAGTGATGATCGTGGAGCCGCCGGGCGTGCCCACCACCAGCCAGGGCCGGCCGTCCTTCAGCACGACGGTGGGCGTCATGGAACTCAGGGGTCGCTTACCCGGCTGGATGGCGTTGGCCTCCGCTCCCACCAGTCCGTAGATATTGGGTACGCCGGGCTTGGCGGCGAAATCGTCCATTTCGTTGTTCAGGAAAAATCCGGCGCCGTCCACCACATAACCGCAGCCGAAACTGGTGTTGAGAGTGGTGGTGACGCTCACGGCATTGCCGGCCTGATCCACCACGGAAAAATGAGTGGTTTCCCGGCTTTCGTAGGACGCCGGGTCCCCGGCGAAAACCTGGGTACTGGGGGTGGCTGTGTCCGGAGAAATGGTGGCCAGACGCCGGCGGGCGTATGCTTTCGATAACAACATGGAGAGAGGCACTTCCCAGAAATCCGGGTCGCCCATGTGTTCGGCCCGGTCGGCATAAGCGCGGCGTTCCACTTCCGTGAGCCAGTGTATATAGCGGGAGGAATTCCACCCGAGGCTGTCCAGGGGCAAGTCCTCCAACATGTGGAGCATGTGGATCAACAGCGCCCCGCCGGAACTGGGCGGTCCCATGGAAACCACCGTCAGGCTGTCAAAGGTCCCCGTCACCGGCGGGCGGTACACGGCTTCGTAGCGGGCCAGGTCGTTCGCCGTGATCAACCCGCCGCCCTGTTTCATGGTGGCCACGATTTTTTCCGCCGTGGGGCCGCGGTAGAATCCGTTCCGTCCGTCCCGGGCGATGCGCCGCAGGGTGCGGGCCAGATCCGGCTGCCGGAGCACATCACCGGGCTGC
>RFIZ01000199.1 GCA_003695105.1 Fidelibacterota bacterium | reverse complement strand
GCGCCGGACTTCAATCGGTTTGGCATCCGGACCGGGATAAGAGGCTACACCGGTGCCCTCCCCGAAATAAATTGATTCGCCGTTGGGTCCGGTCAGGACGCCCACCCGGATATTTTCGTATTCGCCCACCTGTTTCCCGTTTACCACATACGGTCTCCGCCCGGCCACCAGCAGGGAATCCGGTGACGAAATGAAGGGCAATTCCGGGACTGCTTCCTTATTGAGCCCGGTCTCCGCCAGGTAGAGCGCTTCACTCTCTGCAAACCGGTACCGTTCCATGGCCGATGTGGTAAGGGAATACTTTAAGTATCCTACCGTAATCAACATACTGACAACCGAAAAAATGACGGCAGTGGGCGTGGCGGAACCGGAACTGGCGCGATAGTTCATAGGGCCGCCGGATTTAAGGGGGCGTTGTTCTGGACCACGTATTTCATGGGCATGAAGATCCGCCGCTTGAAGCGAATATATTCCGGATCGAGTTTTTGTCGTCCCTCGCCCCGGGGTTGTACCATGAATTCCAGTTCAATGTCGTAGGTAGACCGGGCAAATTTGGTGAGTGAAGGTCGAATTACGGGGATTTCCCGCACGGAAAAATCGGTCAGGCGGACCGACTGGAGATGCCGGAATCGGCCGCCGTCGGGAAACTGCAGGTGACCGTTCAGGGGAGCTTCATTATCGATGGAAATCCCTCCGGTCATGGAAGCCGAGACCGTGGTTACCTCCGGTTGGTTGAATTCGTTCAGTCGGGTGATGATCAGGCGGGAAAACCCGTTCATGGATGAGACGGTGAGATCATTGGCCAGGCTGATATCTTTCACGATTTCACGCATCACCAGATTCCCATACTGCCGGATTTCCCCCCGGACCGTATCCCGGGCATAGTTCAACTGGATTGTACGGGTAGTCAGGCCCAGACCAATGGTGATGATCGCCAGGACCGTCACAGCAGCCATCAATTCCATCAAGGTCATCCCGGAGCTGGAGCGTAACCGGACCTTCATTCGAACTCCGTCATGATCATGCTCAGATCCCGTTCACGCTGCACAGACCGGGAGGACAGTGAAAAATCCTCCCAGCGAATCCGGGCGTGCAACTGCCAGCGGCGCAAACCACCGGGGTGCGGACTGGGGATAAACTGGATCGGGTCCAGGTAAAGCGTGGCCGGTACTTTATGTTGGGAAAATTGATTTCCTTCCAGATAAATCTGGGTTCCCCGGGGATTGCCCGCCTTTTCCGCCACAGATAGTTGACCGTCAGCGATCCTCCCCTTCCAGTATTCCAGGTAATTGATCAATTCTTCCGTTGCCCGTTCCCGGAGAGCAATGGACCGCATTTCTCCCCGGGCATGAACCACCCCCAGCAGTAACCCGTAAGCCGAAATGGTGATGATCACGACCGCCACCATGACTTCGATAAAGGTAAATCCCCGCTCTGTGGTTCGCTGTTGCACTACAAAATGGATGAACTGAATAATTTGGGATTGTCGGCGATACCGGCCGCTACGGAGCGTTCAATTTTTCCCTGGGAAACCAGTTGCTGAAGATCCTGATCCAGGGTTTGCATCCCTTCCACTCCGCCGGATTGCATGACGGAAGGAATTTGGTAGATCCGATCCTCCCGGATGAGATTGCGGATGGCGGTGGTGGCAATCATGATTTCACAGGCCGGTACCCGCCCGTCCAGGTTTTTGGTCGGGAGTAATTTTTGGGCAATCACCGCTTCCAGGCTTTCCGACAACATGGATCGGATTTGCCCCTTCTGGGATGCGGGAAAAATATCGATGATCCGGTCCACGGCTTTCACGGCGCTGGATGTATGGAGAGTAGACAGGACCAAATGACCGGTCTCCGCGGCGGTGAGGGCCAGCGAAATGGTCTCCAGATCCCGCATTTCTCCCACCAGGATCACATCCGGGTCCTCCCGAAGCGCCGACCGCAGGGCATTGGCGAAACTGTGGGTATTGATTCCCAGTTCCCGCTGGTTGATGAGGGAATTGGCGCTGCGATGGAAATATTCCACCGGATCTTCGATGGTAATGATATGACAGGCCCGGTTGTGGTTGATATGATCCACCATGGCTGCCAGGGTTGTGCTTTTTCCCGATCCGGTGGGACCGGTCAACAGAATCAGTCCCCGGTCCTTGAGCGCCAGTTGTTTGAGGACGGGCGGAATGCCCAGCTCCTCGAATCCTTTCACCACTTCCGGAATGGTTCGGAAGACGGCTGACAGTCCCCGGATCTGGGAAAAAAAGTTCACCCGAAAGCGCCCCTTTCCTTCCAGTTTGGCGGAAAAATCGATTTCCTTCCGTTCCCGGAAGATGGTGATCTGGTCTTCCGACATGACCTGGGGAATGATGGACTCCATGTCTTCCAGAGTCAGCGGAGGCATGTTGAGTGGCTGCATGATGCCGTTGATCCGCACCATGGGTACGCTGCCCGTGCTCAGATGCAGATCCGAGGCGCCGCTGTCCAGGGAATAATGCAATAATTCGTTGATTTCCATGGAACTCCGCTATTGCGCCGATTCCGGTGTGCCGTAACCGGAATACTGGCCGGTTTCCACATCAAACTGGACCACGTTGCCTTCCCCGCCGTCCATTTCCGCGGTGCTGGTGGCGGTGATGGTTCCGGAGTTGTCCGAAATCTGAATGGCGAAAATCCATTGCCGCTTGGTGGACTGGTCAATCCGCAACTGCCCGGACCGTTCCAATTCTTCCACGTCTGCCGGCCACTGGCCGTAGGTCTGGTAATACATTTTGCTGGCATTGTAGATATTCCCAATCACCGACTTGGCCTCGGAGGCGCGCGCGCTTTCCACGTAATCGATGTAGATCGGGACCGCAATGGCAGCCAGGATGGCTACGATGACCACCACAACCATGATCTCGATCATCGTAAATCCCTGCTGGCGATCCCTGCTCAGTCTGTTCATATTGGATACTCCCGTCTTTTCGGTTATGACTTGATATCAGAAGATAAATTTAGGATGAATTCGTTCGATAGTCTACACCCGCACAAGAAAATTTCGCCCCATCCATTCAATCCCCGCGTACCCAATTACATGCCAGATCAGAGAGTGGAATATTTTTCGGTGGCTTCGATCAACAGGGAACGGATACCCGGTTCCGTTACCGAATGTCCCGCATCCTTGACGATGTGAAATTCCGCTTCCGGCCAGGCCTTGTGGAGTTCCCAGGCCGTTTCCAGGGGACAGACCACGTCGTAGCGACCCTGAACGATGGTGGCGGGGATGGATCGTATTCGATCCACATTCTGTAAGAGTTGATCTTCCGGCTCAAACCAGCCTTTGTGATAAAAATAATGACATTCAATCCGGGAAAAGGCTTCGGAAAATTCCGATTCAGCGAACCGTTCCCTGAGTCCTTCATCGGGAATCAGTTTGCTGGTGCTCCCCTCCCAGACGCTCCAGGCCGTGGCTGCCGTCTGGCGGACGGATTTATCGGCGGAGGTGAGATATTCATAGTAGGATTCCAGCAAATTTCCCCGGCGCTCCGGCGGAATCGGTGCCAGAAATTCTTCCCAGGCGTCGGGAAACAGGTGGTTGGCCCCATCCTGATAGAACCAGTCCAATTCCCGTTGCCGCAGGAGAAAAATTCCCCGGAGGACGAGTGCTTTCACGCTGTCCGGATGGGTTTCCGCATAGGCCAGCGCCAGGGTGCTTCCCCAACTGCCGCCGAAAACAACCCAACGGTCGATGCCCAGGTGGCGGCGGATTTTTTCGATATCCTCCACCAGATCCCAGGTGGTGTTTTCCTCCAGGGAGGCGAAAGGTGTGCTTTGCCCGCAGCCGCGTTGATCGAACAGAATAATCCGATACTTCTCCGGGTGGAAATATTGTCGATAGACGGGTTCGATCCCTCCACCGGGTCCGCCGTGCAAAAACACCACCGGCGCCCCGTCCGGGTTCCCCGCTTCCTCCACATGTATCGTATGGAGTTCCGATACAGGGAGGAAAAACTCTCGGTATGGTTCAATGGGAGGAAAGAGTTCCATGAATTCGTGATCCGTATCACACAATAAAAGGATGTGAATTTCCACAATAATTTTTATAGATACCACCTTCTTTCCCTTTGACCTCTATTTTTTTCGCCCAGTAACTTGTCTTTCCATGGATTGACGTCATGTTGCGCCCTACCCACATACTCTGTCACTACGCCGAAATCGGCCTGAAAGGAAAAAATCGTTCCTACTTTGAACGGGTTTTCCGCGCCAACCTGAAGACGGCCCTGCGGAAAATTCACCCCCGCCTGCTCCTTTCCTCCCGTGTCCTTCAGGGACGAGTGATCCTGGAGTTGAATCCGGAAATTCCGCCGGACTGGAACCGCATCCGACAGGCTCTGGAAGCGGTATTCGGGCTGGCGCATTACAGTCCGGCTGAGTACTGGACCCCGGATCTGTCGGCACTGCGACAGCGGGTGCTGGAATTGTCGGCGGAAATTCCATACCGTACCTTCCGTATCACTGCCCGGAAATCCTTTTCCAGTCTGCCCTTTTCGCCGCAGAAAATCAATGAAGACTTCGGCGCGGCGATCGTGGAACGGGACGGGAAACCGGTCTCCTTGAAACAGCCCGATCTGAATATCCACCTGGATTTTCTCACCCGGGGGGCATACCTCTACCTGGATCGCATTCCCGGACCCGGTGGTCTGCCGGTGGGATCCAGCGGGCCGGCCGTGGTGATGCTGTCCGGAGGGCTGGATTCACCGGTAGCGGCCTGGTTCGCCCAGAAACGGGGCATCCATCCCGTCTATGTTCATTTCCATTCCATCCCCTACACGTCGGAAGCTTCTGTCGAAAAAGTGCGGCAACTGGCGGCCCATTTGGATGCCTATCAACGTCCCACCCGGCTGGCGCTGGTTCCATTCGCCGCCATTCAGGATGCCATTGTCGAAGCCTGCGATCCCCGCTACCGGGTGGTGCTCTACCGCCGCTTCATGGTACGCATCGCCGAGCAGATTGCCCGCCGGTTTGAGTGCCGGGCCATTTTCACCGGCGAATCGCTGGGTCAGGTGGCCTCCCAGACCATGGAAAACATGGCCGTCATCCAGGAAGCTGTGGAGCTGCCGATTCACCGGCCTCTGATTGGACTGGACAAGAAGGAAATTATCGATCAGGCTCGGCGGATCGGCACCTATGAGACCTCAATTCTGGCACATGAAGACTGTTGTACCCTGTTCGTGCCCAGGCATCCCGTGACCAAAGCGCGTCTGGAGGATGTCCACCGTCAGGAAGAGCACCTGGATGTGGACGGGTTGGTGCAGGCGGCCGTGGACACTGCGGAACTGGAATACACGACGAAGCGGTAGTTGTTTTGCCGGGGACATAGAATCTTGATTGATTGTTTGCGGGGTGAGACCTTCGATTGAAAATCTTTTTCGGCGAATATCTGGAGCTATACCCAGGGTTGAGGAAAGCGATGGGGCTCATTGGGAGTGACCCCACCTGGCCGGAGCGACATCAACACGGTTGATGTAATTTAATCTACTTTGGAGTGAATTAACCGTGTTCATTCATCAGCATCACAGCGCCAGTGTCCATAAGGAAGTTGCTGTACGTCAACCCCATCCCGAAGCGATATCAACGCGGTTGATGCAGTCCATATCATTCTCTTTGGAGTGAATTAACCATGTTAATTCACCCACATCACAGCACTGGTG
>RFIZ01000198.1 GCA_003695105.1 Fidelibacterota bacterium | reverse complement strand
GAGAAGCGCTCCGTCTTCGTCGTCATGCCGGAATCTACAAAAAAAGGGCGAACGGCTGTAGCCGATCGCCCTTAAAAGAGTCCGATATCGTTAGAAGGTCATCCGGAGTGAATTTTGCAGGGTGCGGATGATCAGCAGGGCATCGGCGCCGGACACGACGCCGGTGGGATTGAAGCGACCGGTGACCACATCCGCCTGCATGATGCCCCGTTCGGCGCAGAGGGCCATGGCATTGTAGGCGGGAACCGTGGACTGGACATCACTGAAGCGGGAAGGCGATTCACCGATGTAGCGGGTTTCCAGGCTGTGATCGCCGGTGGCGGCTACCAACAGACGCTGGACGGCCATGGCGTATCCGGCGCGGGTCACCGTTTCGTCCGGATAAAAGAGTCCGTCGGGGTATACATCCATGACGCCGTATTTGATGGCATCGTTGATCCAGACCTCGGCCCAGTGTCCTCCCACATCCACCGGGGAAACAGTCTGTTTCATGGCCTGCATCTGGGTTGGGGTCATGAATTCAGGGGCGGCCGTGGGTTGGCGTTCGAAAAGTTCGGCTACTTTCAACTCTTCCATAAACAGGACGGCCAGGTCCGCCCGGGTGATCTGATCCTGGAGCGCCACTTTTTTCCCCACGTCGGTCCCCGGCATGGCCCGGACAATTTTTTGGGACATTTGCCATTTTTCGTCGGCTTTCTTGGCATAGTCGCCCTTCATGTCCACCACCTGCCGGAAATAATCCTCCGCCGTGGCAAATTCATAGGAATACAGATTGGCGACGCCGTAATAGTAGAGCGAGGCTTCATGGGCCGGATCCTTATTCAGGGCCCGGTCCAAATCGTGAGTCGCCAGTTGAAACCAGCGCACTTCCTGGTCCCGCAACCGAATCCAGCAGCGGGCCGCCAGGGCATAGGCATCGGGATCACCGTTGGCTTTCTGTTCGCAGAGACCGATGTTGATTTTGGCGTCCCGCAGGTTGTTTTGGGCGGCGTATACCAGTCCCAGCCCGCCGTAGCCCAGGGCGAATTTTTTACTCAAATCCACGGAGCGTTGGAAAGATTTCAAGGCCTGATCGAAATTTCCGTTTTCATAGGCCCGCATTCCGGCCTTGAAATGATATTCGGGTGTATCCACGGCGCTCTTGGGACGTTGGCTGCAGGAGGTGAAGAAGACAAGGATTGACAGGCTAAACACCAACTTGGAGGAAATTGTTTTCATGGTAACTCCATCCCTTTTTGTTTGATCAAACGAATATAGGGCAAAAAAGTATAAATAAAAAGTTGCGGACCACAGTTGACCCGGGTCACAGGGACGAAAAAATTGTCGATAACCATTGATAATACGACGGAGTAATGATAATTTACTCTGACTTTTTGCAAGTTCAAGATAGAGGACGTGGGATGAGATACTTTTTCCAGGATGAAAAATGGATCCTTGTATGTGTTCTTTTACCTTTGTTGGCCTGGGGGCAGAGTACGACAGCCCGGGGAACGGGCTACGGCCTGACGAAGGATGCGGCCCTGGAGCAGGCCAAACGGGACGCGGTGGAAAACGGCCTGGGCGCGTACATATCCAGTACCACGGAAGTCACCGCCACTACCCTGCGGGACAATATTTATTCCAAAGCCCAGGGCTTTGTCAAGACGTTCAAAACCATCAGCGAATCCCAGGGACCCGACGGCAACTGGGAGATCACCATCGAAGCCGAAGTGACCCAGATTCTGGATCAGGTTCTCCAGGATGAAGCGGCGCTCCAGACGCTGTTGAATTCCATGAACCGGCCCCGGATTGTCTTCCTGGTGAAAGAAACCAATCTCATTGACAACGCCCCAACCGATTTCGTGGAAACCAAGCTTCTCAGCATGTTTTATGAAAAGGGTTTCGACGTAGTGGACCGGCAACTGGTGGCTGCTTTGAAGGGGGATCCCAACTATGACCAGGCCCTGGAAGGGAATGTGGCGGCGGCCGCCAAGATCGCCTCCCAACTGGGGGCGGAGGTGATTGTCATTGGAACGGCCAAAATTTCGTCCGGGGGCAAATTTTACAACATGTATTCGGGCCAGGCGGACGTGAACGGGAAGATCGTCCGGGCGGATACGGGTGAAATTCTGGCCGTTGTGCCGGCGGCCCATGGCAAGAAGCCGCACATCTCCGCCTCCACGGCGGGCACCAACGCCGCCCAGGAAGCGGCCGAAATCATGGGCAAAGAAATCATCCGGCAATTGATTGAAAAATGGTCTACCCAACAAGCCAATTTCATCAAGGTGTATATCGTATTGAAAAACGCCGATTTTGGGTCCTATATGGCCTTCGATTCCTTCCTGAAAGCCCAGACCGTCCCCGGCATTCGGAACTCCTATGCCAAAGGGTTGAATGACGGTGTGGCCGAATATGAAGTGGAATTCGAAGGCAAAGCCCAGGATCTGGCCCTGGGGCTCACCCAAACCAGCCCGGACGGCATGAATATCAAAGTCACCGGGCTCTCCGGGAATCGTATCACGACCGAAATCATTCCGTAGGAGGTCATCATGAAACAGGTATTGCTTATTCTTTCCATGCTGTCGCTGTTGACGGCTCAGGGGGAATTTGTCGGGGAACAATTGGAACACGGGTCGGTCAATTATGCCGACCGGACGATTCGCGCCACCGGAATCGGATTTGTACCCCAGAATATGATCAATGCCGGTCAGGCGCGACGGGCGGCTTTGCGCATTGCCAAACAGGATGCTCTGCGGAATCTGATCGAAATCGTCAACGGGGTCACCCTGACCAGTGAAACTACGATGAGCGGGGCCATGCTGGACGACGTGATCCGGACCAAGGTGGAGGGAGTCATCCGGGGAGCCTATCAGGTGGGCGAACCTAAATATTTGAGTGACACATCGGTGGAAGTGACCTATGAGGTCCCCATGAGCGGAATTTCGGAGATCGTCATACCCGTAGCCGAACCCACCCCTCCCGCAGGCACACCGGCGGCCGGACCCGTGACCGGCACGGAGACGGCTCCTCCGGTCACCGCTCCCAGTGGTCCCTACACCGGGATCGTGCTGGACAGCCGGGGCCTGGGGGTGCGCCCGGCCATGGCGCCCCGCATCCTGGATCAGGATGGAGACGTCGTTTTCGGTCCCGGCGACTATTCCCGGGAATACGCCGTCATGAATGGTGTCACCGGCTATACCAAATCGTTGGAGAATGCCCAGAAGGATCCCCGGGTGGGGACCAATCCTCTGGTGGTGAAAGCGGTCAGCGCCAGCGGACAGACCAAGGCCGATGTGGTGGTGTCCAATGCCGATGCGCAAAAAATCTTACAATTGAATGCCCGGCAGAACGTATTGCAGGATTGCCGGGTGATGATCGTTCTGGACTGATCCGGATCCAGCCGGGCGACGATTCGCCGCCTTCCTGGCCGGTCCGGACAAACCATGCCGGATCGCCGTGGTGCCCGGAGTCGACGGGTCCCGGTGAGAAATTGCTCACTGCGGGCGGGTGGGGAGATACCCGGCCCGGGAAAAAGAACCATGAGGAAAATCAACTACAGGAAAAGGGGTATGATGG
>RFIZ01000197.1 GCA_003695105.1 Fidelibacterota bacterium | reverse complement strand
TCACATCCCCGGTCACATAATCACCGTTCAGGCAGGCCATGCAGGGGGTATCCACCGAATGATTTCCCTTCCGCAGGACAGCCTCCTTCAGATCATCCAACCGTTGATACATCAAAATATCCACTCCCATAAACGCCCGAATTTCTTCGACTGACATGGTGGCAGCAATCAGTTCGGAACGGGTCGGCATATCCACGCCGTAAAAACAGGGAGAAACCACCGGCGGACAGGCGGACACGAAGTACACTTCCTTCGCCCCGAAATCCCGCACCATGCGCACAATCTCCCGGCTGGTGTTTCCCCGGACAATGCTGTCATCCACAATCATCACCTTTTTATCCCGGATTTCCAGTTCCTGGGGAACCAATTTGTATTTCACCGATCGTTTCCGGGCCTTCTGCCCGGGCATGATGAAGGTCCGCCCGATGAAAGGATTTTTATACAAGCCTTCGGAATAGCGGACACCCAAATTATGCGCCACCGACAGGGCGGCGGTGTTGGCCGTGGACGGTGCCGGGATCACGATGTCCGGCAGCCGGTCCGGATACACCTCCTGCCACTGTTTGGCCAGGTTTTCTCCCATCCGCAGCCGGGATCGGTACACGCTGATATTGTTTTCCATGTTGTCGGGCCGGGAAAAATACACGTATTCAAAAATACAGGGTGTAAACGACTCTTTCCGCAGAATCCGGCTCTGCACTTCCCCGTCCAGCGAAATGTAAATCACTTCCCCCGGCCGGACGAAACCGAATTGACGATAGCCCAGGGCGTAGAACATGGTGGTTTCACTGGAAAAGATATAATCTTTCGAACCGTCGGGATTTACCCGCATTCCTTTCGCCAGCGGACGAATCCCGTGGGGATCCCGAAACACGACCATTCCCTTTTGCATAATCATTCCCACCACCGAATAGGCGCCGCTGACCCGGTGGAAGACCTCCTCCACCGCTGCACAAATTTTTTCGAAAAAGGGGAGATCGGCGTGGTTCTGTTTTTCCAGCGCGCCGGCGAACACATGCAGGATGACTTCCACATCGACGGTGGCATTCAGGTGCCGGAGATCCACTTCCGACAGTTCTTTCACCAGTTCCGAATAATTGACCAGGTTCCCGTTGTGAGCCATGGCAATCCCGTATGGGACTCCGGTCCACACCGGCTGGGCATCTTCCCGGTCGTATCCGCCAACGGTGGGATAGCGCGTATGTCCCAGACCCATGCGCCCCTGCAGGCGCGCCATGTTGTGTTCATCGAACACATCCCGGACCAGACCCAGTCCTTTTTTGGTGTGGAAGCGGGTGTCGGCGGTGACGATGCCGGCGGCATCCTGTCCCCGGTGCTGGAGATGGATCAGACTATCGTAGAGCTCGGCCGCCACCGGTTTCTCATTCGCGATGATTCCTACAATGCCACACATTCAGCATTCCTCCGCCAGTTTCCGGGCCAGTCCCAGATAGGTGTCCGGCGTCAGTGCCTTGAGCACCTGTTTGTTCTCCTCCGACAGGGGAAGGGATGCAATCCACGTCCGGACCGCGTCTCGGGTGACCTTTTCTCCCCGGGAAAATTCCTTCATCCGCTCATAAGCCCGGGCATCTCCTTCTTTCCGCAGAAGGGTCTGAATCGCCTCCGCCAACACTTCCCAGTGATCGTTCAATTCCTGACGGCAGCGCTCCCGGTCCGGTTCGATCCGGGACAGCCCCTGAAGGATGTTACGGATCCCCAGGTAACTGTAGCCCAGGGCCACGCCCAGGTTGCGGATCAATGTGCTGCCGGACAGGTCCCGCTGGAGCCGGCTGCGGGTCAGGTGACGGGCCAGAAATTGCAGCAGGGCATTGGCCAATCCCAGATTCCCTTCGGCGTTTTCGAAGAAAATGGGGTTGATTTTATGAGGCATGGTGGATGAACCGACTTCGGCGGCTTTCTTCTGCTGACGAAAGATACCGCGACTGATGTAGAGCCAGAGGTCCCGAACGAAATCAATCAACAGGGAATGGATGCGTTGCAGGGCGTCCAGGTCTTCGGCCAGAGAATCATAGGATTCCACCTGGGTCGTGTAGGCCGTAAACTCCAATCCCAGGGATTCCACGAAGTCCCGGCTGAAGGCAAGCCAATCCGCCCGGGGATACGCCAGGTGGTGGGCCGCCCAGGTTCCGGTGGCGCCGGACAATTTCCCGGTCAGACGGCGGGAGGCAAACCTGTCCAACTGCCGGGCCAGGCGACGGCCAACCACGGCCCATTCTTTTCCCAGAGTAGTGGGAGTGGCCGGCTGGCCATGGGTGAGCGCCAGAAGCGGGATATCGGCCATTTCCCGGGCACTCCGGCGGAGGGTTGTTTCTATTTCTCCGGTCAGGGGAAGCCATGTCGACTCCAGGGCTTCCTTCCAGTTCAAGGTATAGGCCAGATTGTTGACATCCTCCGAAGTCAAGCCGAAATGCAGCCAGGGTTTCCAGGCCGTCAGCTTCCGCCGCTCCAGTTGTTCCCCCAGCCAGAGTTCCACCGCTTTCACATCGTGGTTGGTTTTTCGTTCCCAGCCCTTCACCGCAGCGGCATCCTCCAGGGAAAAACGG
>RFIZ01000196.1 GCA_003695105.1 Fidelibacterota bacterium | reverse complement strand
GACCCGGACTTCCACACTACGCAGACCCATGTTGATGGCCTCCTTTGCCGCCTTGTCCGCCGCCATGGATGCGGCATAGGCGGTGTTCTTCCGCGACCCCTTGAAGCCGGAGGTTCCGGCTGTCGCCCACGTGATCACATTCCCGTACGTGTCCGTAAAAGTGATGTGGGTATTGTTGAAGGTCGCTTTGATATGGGCGATCCCGTTGGGGTCGACAACCTTCTTCTTCTTTTTCCGCGTTTTGGTTTGTTTTTTGGCTGCCACTTACTTACCCTTTCTTCCCAGGTGCTTTACGTCCCATTCCGACGGTCCGCTTTCTCCCTTTCCGGGTCCGGGCGTTGGTTTTCGTCCGTTGACCGTTCACCGGGAGACCGCGGCGATGACGCAAACCACGGTAACTACCAATATCTTTCAGACGTTTGATGTTCATGGCCACTTCCGAACGCAATTCCCCTTCGATTTTGAAATCGCTCTTTTCCACGGCATTGCGGAGGGCCATGACCTGTTCCTCTGATAAATCTTTCACGCGCAGCTCCGGATCGATGCCGGCTGCATCACAGATTTGTTGTGCCCGGGTCAACCCGATCCCAAATATATAGCGCAGAGAATACGGGACTTTTTTATCCCTGGGAATATCGATTCCAGCAATACGGGCCACTCGTCTCTCCTATCCTTGACGTTGTTTGTGTTTCGGATTGGAGCAGAT
Organism: Fidelibacterota bacterium; assembly: GCA_003695105.1. Classification (GTDB taxonomy): domain Bacteria; phylum Fidelibacterota; class Marinisomatia; order Marinisomatales; family J089; genus J089. The sequence continues at coordinate 4,905 of RFIZ01000196.1, read as the reverse complement.
GACTAATACCACTCCCTTCCGTTTGATAATTTTGCACTTGTCGCACATTTTTTTGACTGAAGGACGAACTTTCATACTTCCTCTATTTCTGGCGATAAATGATCCGACCGCGGGACAGGTCGTAGGGTGAAATTTCCAGAGTCACTGTATCTCCGGGTAAAATTTTGATGAAGTGCATCCGCATCTTCCCGCTGACATGCGCCAACACTTCATGTTTATTTCCGCCGATTTCAATTTCGACCCGGAACATGGCGTTGGGTAAGGTCTCTTTGATGATTCCGGCCACTTGGATGGCTTTTTCCTTAGCCATGGGCAACTCCGTTACTCAAAATCCGGGGACCGGTCTTTTCAATGGCGATGGTATGTTCAAAATGGGCACTGGGATAGCCGTCCCGCGTTCTCACGGTCCAACCATCCGAAGCCGTGTACACTTCTTTTCGCCCGGCATTGATCATGGGTTCAATGGCCAGGCACATCCCTTCCTTCAGGCGAAGGCCCTGTTTGGGCGCCCCGTAATTGGGAACCTGGGGATCCTCATGGAGTTCGGTTCCGATTCCGTGGCCCACCAGTTCCCGCACCACCGAATAGCCGTAGGATTCTACGTGAGATTGGACAGCATGTCCGATATCCGAAACAAAATTTCCGGGCACGGCCTGTTCAATGCCTTTATAGAGGGAAGCCCTGGTCACGGCCATCAATTGTTGTTTTTCCGGTGAAACCTCGCCCACCGGGAATGTCCGGGCTGAATCCCCGAAATACCCGTCCTTTTCAGCGCCGCAGTCCACCCCCACGATCTGCCCGGCTTCCAGGGTGCGCTTGGAGGGGATGCCGTGAACCACTTCGTCGTCGACGGAAATGCAGAGACTGGCCGGAAAACCCATGTAGCCTTTGAAAGCAGGACGGGCTCCCTGTGATCGGATGAAATCCTCCGCCAGGCGATCCAGTTCCAATAGCGAAACTCCCGGCTGGATATGTTCTTCCAGCATGTCCAGAGTCCGGGCTACGATTTGGTTGGCCGCCTCGATCAGGGCAATTTCCCGCGGGGAACGAATCCGTACCATTACATGCGCCTCCGTCCCCGGATTTTGCCTTTCGACAGAAATCCATCGTAATGCCGCATCAGGAGATGAGATTCGATTTGCTGCAGGGTATCCAGGGCCACCCCCACGATGATCAATAAACTGGTCCCGCCAAAAAAACTGGCCAGATCATAGCCGATATCCATCGCATTCATCAGGATGTAGGGAAAAATGGCGATGAAAGCCAGGAAGAAGGATCCGGGCAACGTAACCCGGGTGAGAATGTTGTCAATATACTCTGCCGTCCGTTTGCCGGGTCGCACACCGGGGATAAATCCGCCCTGTTGTTTCATGGTCGTGGACACCTGCGTCGGATCAAAGGCAATGGCGGTATAGAAATAGGTGAAAAAGATGATGATAATGCCGAAGATGAACCAGTAAAAGGGATGATCGTAGGAAAACCAGCGCATGACGCCCGCCATGAATTCACTGTCACTGAAAAACATGGCGATCGTACTGGGAATGAACATGATGGACTGGGCAAAGATGATGGGCATCACGCCGGCCGTATTGACCCGCAGCGGAATATGGGTGGATTGTCCGCCGTAGACTTTTCGCCCTACGACCCGTTTTGCGTATTGCACCGGAATTTTCCGGGTTCCCTGCGTCAGGAGTACTACGAAGGCCACAATGATGAACATGATTCCCAGCAAAACCACCTCACCCAGCAGTCCGCGCACCCCTTCCCGGATCAGGGTGATTTCGCTGACGACCACGTTGGGTAACCGGGAGAGAATTCCAATCATGATGATGAGAGAAATCCCGTTGCCAATACCCCGTTCGGTGATGCGTTCTCCCAGCCACATCATGAGCATGGTACCGGTCACCAGGCTGATGATGACGGTAAATTTGAACAGGAATCCGGGATGGGGTACTACGGGAACGGCCGCGCCGTTGACTGTGGCCGTCATACTTTCCAGGAACACCCCCACACTGTAGGACTGAAGCGCCGAAATCAATACGGTGCCGTAGCGGGTCAATTGGTTGATCTTTTTCCGTCCCTCTTCCCCTTCTTTCTGGAGGCGCTGGAAATAGGGCACGACGGCTCCCATCAACTGGATGATAATGGACGCCGAGATATAGGGCATGATTCCCAGGGCAAACAGGGTGGCTTTCCGGAACGCCCCGCCGGCGAACAGATCGTACAGTCCGAACAACGTATTCTGGTAATTCTGAATGGCGGCTCCCAGGGCTTTACCGTCAATACCCGGGACGGGAATGTGTGCTCCCACCCGGACCACGATCAATACGCCGATGGTAAACAGGATCCGTTTGCGCAGTTCGGGGATGTTGAAGATATTTCGGATTCGATCAATCACAGGACCGTCGCAGTGCCTCCCTTTTGGGTGATTTTTTCCCGTGCCGACTGACTGAAAGCGCTGGCGGTGACATTCACCGCGCGGGACACTTCCCCGTTACCGAGCACTTTCACCGGTTGATACGCGCTGCGAATCAGGCCGGCGGCTTTCATTTCGGCCGGGGTGATGTCCTGTACCTCGATCCGTTCCAGGTCGGACACATTCACAATTTGAAATTCTTTGCGGAAGGGATAATTGGAGAAACCCCGTTTGGGAACCCGGCGCACGAGGGGCATCTGCCCGCCTTCGAACCAGGCCCGACGCTTGTTTCCGCTGCGTTGCCCGGCGCCTTTGTTGCCCCGGCCGGCGGTCCGACCCAGTCCGGTACCGTGTCCGCGACCCTTTCTTTTCGTATCTCTGGTTGAACCGGGAGCCGGTCGTAATTCTCCGAGTTTCATCCCACTTCCTCAACTTTCAGCATGAATTCAATTTTTTTGATCATTCCCCGGATGGCAGGGTTGTCCTTTTGCACCACCGTTTGATTCAATCGCCGCAATCCCAGGGCATCCAGGGTTCTTTTGGCGTCCGGTTTGTATCCGATCCGACTGCGGACCTGGGTAATCTTGAGCATCTTTTCCTTCTTTTTAGCCATCTTATCCAAACACTTCCTTTATGCTGATACCCCGGCGTGAGGCCACCGTCACCACATCCTGGAGACTTTGCAAAGCCTGGACCGTGGCTTTCACCACATTGAGAGAATTATTGGCGCCCATCCGTTTGGTCAGAATATTGGTGATACCGGCCTGTTCCATCACGGACCGCACGGCGGCTCCGGCGATAACGCCGGTACCGGGGGAAGCCGGCTTCAACATCACTTTGCTGGCGCCGAAATGGCCGATGATTTTATGGGGGATGGTTCCGTTCACCAGCGGAATACGGAATAAATTCTGTTTGGCGTTTTCCTTGGCCTTGTTGATGGCAGCCAGCACTTCACCGGCCTTACCCTGACCGATGCCCACATGTCCTTTGCCATCTCCCACCACTACCAAGGCGGAAAATCGAAAACGTTTACCCCGGGAGGTCACTTTGGCCACCCGCCGGACCTGTATAACGGTTTCTTCTCTGAGTTCCAGTTCAGCAGGATTAATCATAGGCTCACTGTTCCTTTAAAATTCCAATCCACCTTCACGGGCCGCTTCTGCCAGAGCCTTGATTCGTCCGTGATACGGATATCCGTTGCGATCGAAAACGATTTTGGTAATCTTCTTTTTCTTGGCTTTGGCGGCGATCTGAGCGCCCACCAGTTTGCTCATATCGGTTTTGGTCTCTGCCTGGGCCATCTGGTCCCGCAGGTCCTTATCACGGGAGGACGCTGACACAAGGGTTGCATTTTGAAAATCATCGATAATCTGGGCTTCAATATGCCGGTTGCTGCGATAGACGCATAAACGCGGCCGCTCCGGATGAAACCGGACCGAACGTTTGGAACGGTTGCGCCGCCGCAATAGGCGATTGATAGCGTTTTGTCTTTTACCCATACTTACGATCCAACTGTTTTACCCTGTTTAATCCGAACATATTCGTCCTTGTAACGGATGCCTTTCCCCTTATAGGGTTCCGGTTTCCGGAAAGAACGGATTTTGGCCGCCACTTCACCAACCAGCTGCTTATCCATACCGAAAATGGTGATCGTGGTACGCTCCGCCTTGATATCGATTCCTTCCGGGGGTTCAAAAATGATATCATGGGAATACCCCAGCTGCAAGACCAGCCGTTTCCCGTTCATACTGGCCTGATAACCCACTCCCCGGAGCTCAAGTTCCTTTTGGAAGCCCTGGGTCACCCCCTGAACAGCGTTGGCCACCAGTTGCCGCATGGTACCATGGAGAGCCCGGTGTTTGGCGCTGTCGCTGGGACGAGTCACCACCAGTTGATTGTCTTTTTGTTCCACCTTGATCTCCGGATGAATCGAAACATCCAGCGTTCCTTTGGGTCCCTGGACCCGGACTGCAGCGGGACTCAGGGTCACCTGAATTTCCGGGGGAATCGTGATGGGATTTTTACCAATTCTTGACATGTCACCCTACCAGACGTTGCAAATCACTTCGCCGCCAACCTTCAATTTTTTGGCAACTTTATTGGATACCACTCCCTTCGAGGTGGACAGGATGGAAATACCCATTCCCGCCAGCACCCGGGGAATTTCATTGGAATTGACGTATACCCGGCGGCCCGGTTTACTGACCCGCTCCAGATTGGAGATGACCGGTTTACCGGAACGATCATATTTCAGGAAGACCCGGATATTTTCTTTGACCCCCTCCCGGATAAAGAGGAAATCTTCGATATATTTCTCTTCCCGTAAAATGTAGGCGATTCGTTTCTTCATTTTGGAAGAGGGTACATCCACCCACCGTTTATTGGCTTTCAGGCCGTTCCGGATTCGGGTCAAAAAATCAGCTATGGGATCAGTCATCGACATGCCTGCATTCTCCTTACCAACTGGCCTTGGTCACGCCGGGGATTTC
>RFIZ01000195.1 GCA_003695105.1 Fidelibacterota bacterium | reverse complement strand
GTGCTTTGCAGGGGGAAAATGGCCGCCGGATTAAAATGTTTGAATTCTCCGGTTTGCAAAATGCCTTCGATTTCCTTCCGGATCCGGTCTTCGAGCCGCGGAGATTGCTGCTTCCGGGGAACGAATCGTGCCTGGATCTCCCAGATCGGCCGGCCCTGAACTTCTTCGGCCCCCAGGCCGGTGATGGTCTCCATACCGTGACTCCACTCCGATATGGTTCCCGCTTCATCGGTGACGATAATCCCTTCCATGGCCTGTTCGAAGACCTGACGGATCAAAACATCTTTTTTCTCCAGTTCCCGGGATATCTCCATCATTTCGGTGATGTCCGTGATAAAACCCACATAGGACGACACCCGTCCCTGGCGATCCCGGACGACGGCTGTCAGGTCGTGGACCCAGTGGTAGGAGCCCTGTTTGTCCCGGAGACGATAGCGTTGATTGAAAGAGGGCCGGTTTTGCTCGACGTAAGCCGCCACCTCCTTCTCCACCCGCTGGCGATCCTCGGGATGAATCAATTCCTTATAGCCCAGGTTTCCTTCCAGAAATTCCTGGACCGAATACCCGTAAATGGATTCTACGTTGGGCGAAACATAATCCACCGGAATGGAGTCCTCTCCGGCCCGCCAGCGGAAAACCACCATGGGTCCCGACCGGAACAGCAGACGTTCGTTTTCCAGCTCGGTGCGGATTTCCCTCTCCCGGGTGATATCCTCCACAGTGCCATCGATGGACAGAATAGCACCCTTTTCATCGCGACGGGCCCAGGCGCTTTCCCGGACATAGATTTCCGTCCCGTCTCTCCGCCGCCAAATCGACTCCAGCCCCTGGATGCGCCCTTCCGCTTCCAGCCGCCGTAAAAACGCTGAACGGTCATACCCCGGTTCATATATCCCGTCATTCAAATTCCGGCTCAGCAGTTCATCCGCCGAATCGTACCCCAGCATGTGTGCCAGGGCGTCGTTGGCCAACAGCACTTCCCCGTCCGGTGTGGAGCGGTACATCCCGATGGACAGGGATTGATACAGCATCTGGAACTGGGACTCGGTTTCCAGCAGATCGATAGCCTGCTGGCGCACCCGTTGCTCCAACGTGCGTTTTTCCTCCCGCAGTTCATCCTCCAGGGATTTCAACCGGAGCATGGCCTTCACCTGGGCCACCAGTTCTCCCGGATCTACGGGTTTGGTGAGGTAGAGTTCGGCGCCGGCTTCCAGGCCCCGGATTTTATCTTCCGGCCTGGTGCGAACCCCGGTAATCAAAACCAGGGGCAGATGGCGATCGGGAATCCGGGACCGGATTTCCCGGCACAGGTCCCAGCCACTCATTCCGGGCAGAGCCACATCGGCCAGGATGAGATCAGGTTCGGTCGATTTCAGAGACTCCAGAGCCGCTTCGGCGCTGGAAAAGGTGGTGATCTGAAGATCGGGGAGAGCACCGGTCAGGATCTGGGTATAGGAGGCGAGCACCTCCGCTTGATCATCGATGAGAAACAGGTCAGCCACAGGTCAGGGTTCGGTTGTGCGATAGAGTCGTTTCATGGGATGGAACGGATCAAATCTGAGTCAAGTTTACGGAAAATGAAAATACCATACCACACCTGACCGCGCCGGGTAGGCCGTGGGAAGCGCCTGGACGCCGCCTCAATCGGGACGGGACCGTCCCGTGGGCAACCGCCGAACGGATGTAACGATTCCGACCCGAAAGTTATTTATCGTGACAAGTCAGACAGAGAGCGCTGCCGTTCATGGTGATCTTCAGAAATTCCGGATTGTAGCTGTACCCGTTATGGACATCGTGACAGGAAGTGCATTCCACGGTACTCCCTTCACTGAGCAAATCGGTCTGGATGGTTCCCCCCAGAGCCGTGACCGCACTCGTGGGATCTTTCAGTTCCCCGTCCGCAGCAGCCAGGGCCTGATCGTACACAAAGGAGACGGGATGATCATTCCTGAGATCGGTCCCGATGGCCTCCCGACCGGTGATCAACCAGGTGCCGGTGGTCGTCCCGCCGTAATTATCCACCGCCGTGGCTCCGTCATGGCAGGACAGGCAGAGTTTGGAAACGCCGGAAGGCTGACCCACCTCGGCATCCAGACTGGTCGTGGAATAGGGAGTGAAGGTTTGGCTGGTGACCTGATGGTTCCAGAGCGGCGAATTGGGAACATCCGTATTGGCATTGTGAGGCGTATGGCAGACCACACAAATTTCGCCGGAAGGTGTGTATTGGCTGAAATCGTGACTGGTCCCCTGGATCGTCTGTGCCGAAAGGGCGGCCGTCGCCAGGATGAGGATCGAGCTGGACATCACTTTTTTCATGGTTAATTCCCCCTGTTGATAAAAAAAAGCCCCCGCTCTCAGTTGACAACGGGGGCTCGTTGAACCATGTACTAAGTGTTACTTGGCGTGGCAGGTCAGGCAAAGGGCACTGTTGGCGTTGGATTTGACCAGCAGTTTGGTCCCGTTCACCGCCACGGTATTGTGAACATCATGGCAGGAAGCGCATTCCATTTTCCCACCGATGAGCAGATCGTCGGCAATCGTTCCGCCCAGTCCGCTGTTGGTGGTGGAAGGAGCATTCAATTCACCGTCGGTGGATGCCAGGGCATCATCATAGGTGAAGGAAATCGGGTGGTCATTGGTCAGGTCCGTGCCGAAGTTCTTGCTTCCGCCCACGTAATTGGTGCCGTTGGTTTTACCGCCGAAGTTATCCAGGGCCACGGTACCGTCATGGCAGGACAGGCAGAGTTTGGAAGCGCCGTCCGGTTGTCCGGAGGTGGCATCGAAGGTGGCGGAGGAGTAGGTGGTAAAGTTGCTGGAAGTTACCTGGTGGTTCCACAGGGGAGCGCCATTTACCGTATTATCCGCATTGTGGGGTGTATGGCAGACCACACAGATTTCACCCGTGTTGTTCCAGTTTTTCCCGGAGAAGTCGTGATCTGACCCAACGATCGTTTGAGCAGAGAGAGCACTGAGCAGGCCCAGGCTAAGTCCAAGTGCAATGACTTTACGCATGGTTATAACCTTTCTTTCACTTGTTTCAGTAGTTGTTGGTTCACATAACATTGCACCCCGGTAGATTCAAAAGCCGTGCCAAAAGGGGAAAGCGGATACAAAAATCTTCTTTAGATGTTCGTAGGATGCGGATCTCCGACGGGAAGGCGGCCGGACTCAGGGGTTCGCCGGGAACAGGTGCCCGGCATCCCCGTTGGTACCTCCGCCGGGGAATGGATTTGGCTGGGGAATATTCCACAGGGAGCTGTGGATTATTCCCCACTTTTACAGCAGACCGTATTTTTTCATCTTGTAGCGGATCTGATCCCGGGAAAGGTTCAGTCGGCGGGCGGCGTGGACCTGGTTGCCCTGTTCCCGGTCCAGCGCCCAGGAAATGATCCATTTCTCCAGCTCCTGCCAGGTCTTTCCCTCCAGGATGTGGTCGGGATGTTGGAAGAGAGGAGTGTCTGCCGCGGTTCCGTTGGCCGCCGTCTCTCTGGCATGAAACTGAGTCGGTAAATGTTGAGGTTCGATACGGGTGGGATTTTCCAGCAGAAAGATCCGTTCCAGCGTATTTTTCAGTTCCCGGACGTTGCCCGGCCAGTCATACTGCAACAGCAAATTCAGGGCCTGCCGGGAAATCCCTTTCACGTTGCGACCGAACTCGGCGTTGAACTGATCGATGAACCGGTTCACCAGGAGGGGAATGTCTTCGGTCCGTTCCCGCAGGGGTGGGATGACGAGGGTAATGACATTCAACCGGTAATAGAGATCCTCCCGGAAGTTGCCGGCTTCCATTTCCTTTTTCAGATCCCGGTTGGTGGAAGCGATGATACGGACGTTGACCTGGATTTCCCGGGTGCCCCCCACCCGGTAAAAACGCTGGGTTTCCAGGAATCGCAATAATTTGGCCTGAAAGCCGATCGGAATTTCCCCGATTTCATCCAGCAGAATGGTGCCGCCGTGGGCCAGCTCCACCTGCCCCTGTTTCCGGGCCTTGGCATCCGTGAAGGCGCCCTTTTCATAGCCGAACAATTCACTCTCCAGGAGATTCTCTGACAAAGAAGCGCAGTTCACAATAATGAACGGTTTGTCCCGCCGGGCGCCCTGTTCGTGGAGCACCCGGGCCAGGGTATCCTTGCCCGTGCCCGTCACTCCCAGGAGGAGGATGG
>RFIZ01000194.1 GCA_003695105.1 Fidelibacterota bacterium | reverse complement strand
ATGGTTGTCTCCGGATTGCACCAGTCCCGACATATCCACAGACGACAGAAACGTGCTCACTTCCACGTCGATGTTGGAATGGGTGGGAAGGACCAGGTGCAATCCTCCCAGGCCGACGTCAGCATCGATAGTTGTGGAGGATCGTGTATGACCCCGCATGTCGATGGTGGCGGATCCCAGTCCCACATCCAGACGTACTGTTTTGGCCTGAAGATAGCCCAGGCCTTCTGACCGTAAATCACCCAACCCGCTTTTCAGCACCACCGAATCACAGGGGACGGTATTCGGTTCACCGACTACCAGATCCACATCACTCATCCCGCAATCCAGCAGGAGACTCCGGACAGCCAGCCCGGTAAAATCCAGATCGGCATCTCCCATGCCGAAATTGAGCTTGTAGCGGCTGGGAACGGCCCGGGGAAGGGCGAAGTCCAGTTCGTTGTAATAGGGGGTATTCAGGCTTTCAACTTTGAAGCCGGTCATTTTGATGTCCACCTTGAGGTCCTCATTGGAATCCAGTGCGGCGCTGACCAGTTCCACCGACAGTTGGCCGGTTCTCCCCCGGGTGGAATAATCCACTTGCGTCCGGGTTTGGCCGGGGTTGTAATAGATGCTTCCGGCAATGGCCCGACTGGCCTGGTTCGGATTCAACTTGAGTTGGCCCAATTTAACATCCAGTGACACGGTCAGTTCCTGGGCGTCCTGAAGCGGATAAAAATAGGTATCCGTGACGAAGTAAGTGGAGTCCTGTCCCGACAGGACTTTCCAGCAGAGCAGGATGAGGGTCAGGCGTTTCATATCAGAAATTCAGGGTAAGCCGGACCGTGGTTTCCAGGGGCTGGTCGGAATCCAGTGCCTTGGCAACGGAAAAGGATAGGTCCACGTCCCGGCCATCGACGGCCCCGACTTCGATACCGGCGGCGGACAGCAGATCCTGCTGATAGGCCGACACATCCTGGATGCGGTAGTCGGTCCAACTGTCGCGCCAGGCGTGGCCGGTTTCCAGAAACAGGGACAAGAAAGTGTCGCCGTCCAGGAAATCAGGCAAAAACACCAGAGCCAGAGCGGCCTGGACCATTTCATCTCCGGTTTGCTGTTTAAAGGGATGGGCACTGACCGATCCCAGTCCGCCAACGCCGAAATAGCGGTACTCCGGCAAGTCCCCCTGGGTAGTCCCTACCACCAGACGGCTGCGCCAGAGGATCCCGGAAGTAAACTCCCAGTTGGTACTGAGCACCCATTGGATCCTGGCATTCAGATCCAGAGGATTGGCTTGCAGCAATTCGGTGTCCGTACGCCGGGGATCGAAAAATTCCACCCTCAGCTGGGAGGCAATCCCGGATCGTAACATCCGGTAATGCGGGGTGCGGAATTCCGACTGCAGGAGGAAATAGGACACCTGTCGGGGTTGAAACCGGAGGGGAGGACGAAGGGGCCGCCGGCGATTGCCCACGCTCCAGATATCGATCACTCCCAGGGTATCCCGATACACGGACCGGAAGTCGTAAGATACCCGCAAAGGTCCCAGGGCCAGCCCCACTCCGGCCAGCCAGCCGTCTTCATTCCAACGGTCTTTGAAATCCTGTCGTCCGAAAAGGTTGGCCAGGGAATTTTCCGTTTCCGTCAGTCGGATGTCATCGTCGGAACGGCTGTCGTTGAAGAGGCTGGTATACAAAATCAGATTCCGGTTCCGGAAAAAAGTTTTTTGGAAGGTCAACCTTCCAACCAGGGAATGATCGCCAAAACGATACCCGGCGGATAGATTGAGCCGGAAGGACGATTCACCCTGGCGATCCCACTGCCGATTGAAGGGAATCAGCACCAGCCCCTCGTTTCGGTTATAGCGTAACGGGTCGCGGCGGGCATGAATCCAGTTGTCATGATGCCGGCCACATTCCGACGGATCCGTGTCGTAGGTAAACTCCCATTCCCGGTGATCGGACGAATCCCGTCGGGAATCGGTTTCGCGGTAGACCAGTCCTTCCGTCAGATTGGTTTCGATCAATTTTCCCCGAATGGTGGCCTGAGGCGATTTTTCAATCGTGCCGCCCAGTGCCAGGATATCTCCATTCACCACGGCTCCCGGTCGAATGTCCACGTTCCCCCCGATCACAGTGGCGTGACCCTCCAGCGTTCCTTCAATCGTCAGACTGCCCCCAATGATGCGCAGATCGTCGGTGTAGACGGTGCCTGCGGGTATCGTGTGGTCACCGAAAATTTTGATTTCCCGGGAGGAGGAACGCTGCCCGGTCAACACGGTGTCCCGGGGGAGGACCAGCAGAGTATCCCCCGATGATGTCCCTGCCGGAGACGGGTGCGCCGGAAGAGCATGGCTGGCGGTGGTATCCTGAGCCCACAGCCAGAAGGAACAAAAGAAGAAAGAGAGGAAAAGTTTCATGAACGTCAGGGCTCCTGTTTGATTACAATGGTTCCGTTTTTGGTTATCAATTCCACCTGATAGGTCCCCTGGTCGGTGATGCCTTTTCCGGTAAGGGCTTTGGCATCTACGTTGATATCCAGGGGAATGTCGCTGAGCAGACCGCTGGGGCTCTTTTGTCCCACAATCGTGGCCAGCACAGAGGCCGGAAAATCTTTGGGAAGTTTCAGGGTGATATTGCCATTCTGGTTCTCCAGTCGAATGGCCTGGTTGTCCCAGGAATGATCCCAGGTTTTTTCGATCATGATATGCCCGTTGCGGGTGGTTGCCTTCACCGCCGCCTGGATGGTTTTCCCGGTGATGGAACCGCTGTTGGCGGTTACATCCAGGGGACCCTCAATCTGAACGGCCGTGATATTTCCCCCTGAGGTCGTGGCTTCCACCGGCCCCTGGATATCCATCAGGTGGATATGCCCGCCAGATGTGGACAGGTGAAGTTCACCTGCACTGGATTGAACCTGAATATTTCCTCCGGAGGTGGTTCCGGTAATGGTCTGGGCATGGACGTCTTCCAGATAGAGGGAGCCGCCGCTGGTGCTCAGGGTGGCGTCGCCATGGATATGCGTAATCCGGATGTCTCCCCCTGACGTAGTGACATCGAGGGGGCCGTCTCCCTGCTGAATGGTGATATTGCCGCCGGAAGTTTCCAGGGTGAGAACACCTTCGTATTGATTCACGGAAAAATTCCCCCCGGAGGTTTTTCCGGTAACGACTCCCACCAGTTCCTGGATGTCGATGTTGCCGCCGCCGGTGCGCAATTGCAGGACTCCCTGGACCTGATTCAGGTGGATGTTTCCGCCCAGGGTGGAAACGGTCATGCGGGCGTTGGGCGGCAGGGTCACGTCATACAAGTAATGAATTTCATTGGGGACATGGCGCGGTCCCCGGAAAGAATAGCGGTTGGAGTCCGAGCGGGACATATCCAGATGATATTGATTCACCAGTTTTCGAGCCAGGGCTTCGTCCCGGGTGCGAATGGTCATCCGTTCCAGAACCGTCACCTGGTTTTCTCCCTGACCCCGGATGAACACGTCTCCCTGAATATCGCGCAGATCCACTTCCGGTGCGGGCGTCTCCGGTACCGCAAATTCCCAGGTGAGGTGGCCTTCGTAATGTCGGGAATCCTGCCGGGTAACGACCGTTGCCGGTGATTGACCCAGCAAAGGCAGTGCAAAGAAAAGACTGAGGAGATATCGATGCTTCATTTCCGGGCAGAAATGTCCACAGGACCTTGTTGCAGTTCGTATAAAATGTTTTCCACCTGGGTTTGTATGAAGGGATTGGATTCCCGATTGGAGGCCAGTTGCAGCAGGGGAATCATCCGGGTGGAAGGTTGTTTCTCCAGGATTTTTACGGCTTCCATGCGGACGGCTTCATTTTCATCCGCCAACAGAATTTTTTGGCAGGCATTCAACAGAAGAGGACTGACGGGATAAGACTGGAGCAAGCGAACCGCCTGCAACCGTATGCCGGGATTGGGATCCGATAGGGCCGAAGATATCAGGGTGAGTTCCGTATTGGGATTGGGGTCCATCCGGGACACCAAATCCACTGCCTGGAGTCGGTTCCCGGGGTTTTGATCATGCAACAGGAGGTAAGCGACCAATTCCCGTACCGTCGGGTCTTCCAGCGTTCCGGTGAACTCCCTCTGTTGTCGGGTTTGGAGGGAAATATGGATAGGGTTGGGGCTGGAGGGCTGGTAGGATACTTCCGCTCCGGTCAGGGCTCCAGACTGTAACAAATCCTGGACGGACAGAGCAGCCGGTTCCGGTGTGTTGGTTCGGCCCGGAGCCCAAAAACTACCAGCCAGAAAGGCCAACAATACGTAGGTCACCACCGCCAGAGATGGTTTCCGCGGAACAAACAATATATCCAGGATATTGAGGAGAGAACTACCCAGT
>RFIZ01000193.1 GCA_003695105.1 Fidelibacterota bacterium | reverse complement strand
TCGAGGACCGCTTCACCCCCGTCGTGATGGAAGTCTCCTCCCACGCCATCCACCAGTATCGAATTGCCGATACCCGATTCACGGTTGCCACATTCACCAACCTTACGCCGGAGCACCTGGACTACCATTCTTCCATGGAAGAGTATTTCCATACGAAGGCCCGACTGTTCAAAACTCTCTCCCTCCAAGCTACGGCTGTGGTCAATGTGGCAGATTCTTATGGGAAACAACTGGTGACTGATTGTTCCGCTCCGGTTCTGACGGTCGGCCCACCGGCGGAGGCCGATGTGTATTTCGATCCTGTTTCCACCACCGTCACGGGCATTCGGGGTCTCATTCATGCCGGAGAAAACCAGTATGAAATTCGGTCCCCGCTGACGGGCGCCTTCAACGAAGAAAATTTGCTCTGTGCCGTGGGTTCCGCCCACGCCCTGGGGGTATCGGCATCTGCCATTGAGCAGGGGATCACTGCTGTTTCCCTGGTCGAGGGCCGCATGGAACGCTACACCACGGTGCAGGGTGGGACTGTTTTCATCGATTATGCCCACACACCGGATGCCTATGGGAAAGTATTGTCTACCATCCGTAACCTGGCTCAACCCGGAGCCACCATCACGGTGATTTTTGGCGCCGGGGGAGATCGCGACCGGACCAAACGGCCGGAGATGGCCGCCATTGCCGAAACCTATGGGGACCGATGTTTCCTCACCCCCGACAATCCCCGCACTGAGCCTCTGGATCAAATCAATCGGGATGTTATGGCCGGGTTCAGAGAAAATCGTTACCAGGTATTTGAAGACCGGGGGGCCGCCGTCCGTGAAGCTCTCCGAAATCTCGCCGAACCCGACATCGTGGTGATTCTGGGAAAAGGGCGGGAAAATTATCAGGATATCATGGGGGAAAAAATTCCTTATTCCGATCTGGAAATCGTGCTGGAGTATTGCCGTGAGGATTGATCTGCCACAGCCGGATCAATTTGCGGCCTTATGGGCAACGGTGACCGGGTCACCGCTGAAAGACCCTGTGGCGGGTATCGCCTCAGACCACCGGGAACTCCAACCGGGGGATCTGTTCCTGGCGTTGAAAGGTGCCCGGGTGGACGGTCATCAACTCCTCCAGCCGGCGAAGGACCGGGGGGCGGTGGCGGCTCTGGTTTCGGAGGCCGTGGATCCTGTGGACGGACTCCGCCTGTACCGGGTGGCCTCCGTGGAAGAAACCCTGGGGAACCTGGCCCGATCCTGGCGTCAACGTTTTTCGATTCCTGTCCTGGGAATCACCGGTTCCAACGGAAAAACCACGACCAAAGAATTGGTACGGGCCTGCCTCTCCCGGAGCGGTCATCCCCACTGCACGACCGGTAATTTCAACACATCCCTTGGTGTTCCCCTCTCCCTGCTGACCCTGACGGCAGACCATACGCATTCGGTCATCGAAATGGGCGCCAATCAACCAGGTGATATTCGTTACCTCGCCTCTCTGGTGAAACCCACCCTGGGTCTGGTGACGAATGTGGCTCCGGCCCATCTGGAGGGATTCAAAAATTTGGAAACGATCGTATCCGAAAAGGAAAGTCTTCTCACTGCCGACAGTCTGGAGACGGCCTTCATCAATTTGTCCGATGAGCATTGTCGGACCATGCAATTTCGGGGGCGGAAAGTCACCTTTGGTTTCGATACGAATGCCGATTATGCCGGCCGGTCGGACCGGTCCTCCGCCCGGCCAAGACTTCAGATCAACGGGCACACCCTGAACCTCCCTACCGCTCATCCGGCCCTGGAGAAGAATGCCTTGGCGGCTGCTTCCGTAGCCCGGGAATTGGGCATCAGCTGGTCGGACATTTCCGCGGCGGTGGCCCGGTTTGAGCCCGTCCGGGGGCGAGGTGAAGTCCTCACCTTCCGGGGGTTGACCGTGATCAATGATACCTATAATGCCAATGTGGAGAGCACGCGCACGGCCCTGGAATTCCTCCGCTCCTATCCCAGCCGGGGCCGAAAAATTTTCGTTTTTGGGGACATGTTCGAGATGGGCGAGGC
Organism: Fidelibacterota bacterium; assembly: GCA_003695105.1. Lineage (GTDB taxonomy): Bacteria > Fidelibacterota > Marinisomatia > Marinisomatales > J089 > J089. The sequence continues at coordinate 1,403 of RFIZ01000193.1, read as the reverse complement.
CGCCGAACAAAGCCACGCCGCTGTGGGACAGGCCTGTTTGGAAGCCGGTCCGGACGCGGTCTTTACGGTGGGCAATTTCAGTGAAATTGTGGCCCGGGTGACTTCGGCCCGGATTCCTTCCTTTCACTTCAAGTCCAAGGAGACCCTCCAGGATAAATTGCGACGGTTTTGCCGGCGGGACGACGTCCTGCTGGTGAAAGGCTCCCGCGGAATGGCGATGGAAACCCTCATTCAGGGTCTGGAAGGGAACTGATGTTATACCATTTTCTCTATCCACTTCGCGAATACATCTCCGGGTTCAACCTGTTTCAATACATCACCTTCCGGGCTGCCATGGCCGCTCTTCTGGCCTTGGTGTTGAGTTTTTTCATTGGTCCCCCCATCATCCGTTGGATGAAAAAATATCAGATCGGCGAGAACATCCGGGACGTCGGTCCCGAATCTCACCGTCAGAAACAGGGCACGCCAACCATGGGAGGGGTATTGATTCTGGGATCGGTACTCCTCCCGACCCTCCTCTTTGCCCGCCTTGACAATGTATTCATCCAGATCATCCTGTTTGTTACGGTTTGGACTGGATTGATTGGCTTTCTGGATGATTATCTGAAAAACATTCGTCACTCCAAGAAAGGATTGATCGCCCGTTACAAACTGGTAGGTCAGATCATTCTGGGCATTGTGATCACTGTCTGGATCCAGAGGTCCCATATCTACGGGGTGTGGTGGAGTCAGACCTCGGTACCTTTCTTTAAAGACACCATGCTGAATCTGGGTTGGCTTTACCCTGTCCTGATTCTGGTCGTACTCACCGGGACCTCCAATGCTGTCAATCTTACCGACGGCTTGGACGGGCTGGCATCGGGATTGCTCACCATATCCTTCGGCGTTTTCGGTGTAGTGGCGTATATCACCGGTCGGGTCGATTTTTCCGATTACCTGAATATCATCTACCTGCCGGGAGCCGGCGAATTGACCATCTTTGCCTCCGCCATGGCCGGCGCCTGCCTGGGATTTTTATGGTACAATGCTCCGCCGGCACAAATTTTCATGGGTGACGTGGGATCCCTGTCCGCCGGGGCCGCCCTGGGGAGTCTGGCCATCCTCTTGAAAAAAGAATTGTTACTCCTGATCATCGGAGGCGTGTTTGCCTGGGAAACGATTTCGGTCATCTTACAGCTGGGCTATTTCCGCTGGACCAAATCCCGGACCGGAGAGGGAAAACGCCTGTTCAAAATGGCACCGGTCCATCATCATTATGAACTCCTGGGCTGGTCCGAGTCCAAAATTGTCATCCGGTTCTGGATCCTGGGGATCCTGTTGGCCATTTTTTCCATATCCACCTTTAAGATTCGATGAAAGCCGATTTGACAGATCAACACATTTCCGTCATCGGCCTGGGACGT
>RFIZ01000192.1 GCA_003695105.1 Fidelibacterota bacterium | reverse complement strand
ATCAAACCCAGAGTCGATACGGGGGATATCCTGCTTCAGACATCTGTCCCGATTCACCCGGAGGATACTTATGGCTCCCTGGCCGCCACCCTGGCGACCGTCGGGGCCGACTTGCTGGTGGAAACCCTTGATCGTCTGGAATCCGGCACGGTCACCCCAGTCCCCCAAAGTACCGCAGGGGTTAGCCGGGCACCCAAAATCACGCCTGAGATGCAAATCCTCCGCTGGGACCGGTCGGCGGAGTCGTTACGGGGCTGGATCCGGGCCCTGTCGCCCCGACCGGAGGCGTATACGATTCTCCGGGGAAAACGGATCGGTATCACCCGGGCATCGGTGGTGCCGGAGAAGGGGGGCGAAGCACCGGGAACAGTCGTGAAGGTCTCTCCGGGGATTTGTTGGGTCCAGACCGGCGAAGGACTGTTGGCGGTGGAGGAAGTGCATCCCCAGGGAAAACGGGTGATGTCGATACGGGATTATTTGGCCGGCAGGCCCCTTTCGGCGGGCGACCGCTTCGAGACGTGACTTCGGGCCGGGACATCGCCTTTCAGGCTCTCCGTACTTTTTATCGCACCCGGGAACGACCGGAACGGATCCTGACAAACCTCCCCCTGAAGCAGTTGTCCACCCGGGATGCGGGCCGGGTCCGGGTCCTGGTGCAGGAATGCATCCGCTGGCAACGTCTCTTCGATGAATATCTGAACCGGTTCACGGGAAAGCGGAGGACCAGGATATCACCCGGTCTGAAAGCGTTGACCCATATCTTGTTTTATGAATTGCTCCAGGATTCCACGGTCCCGGCATATGCGGCGGTTCATTCGGCGGTGGAGTTGGCCAAACGGAAAATCAGCCGCAAAGCCGGGGCGTTTGTCAATGCCCTGGGTCAGTCCCTCTCCGGTTCCCGCCTGGATGTAAGTCCGCCCCGGGAACTGGCCCGCCGCGAATCCTTTCCCGACTGGATGGTCCGGCGCTGGGAAACACGCTGGGGCCGGGAAAGGACTACCCGGATCTGTCACAACCTGAACCGGGGAACGGGAACCGTCCTGCGGCGTAATGCGACTCTGATATCGGAGAATGAATTGTTGAACGCCCTTCCGGACACCCTGTCTCTCACGCCCCTGCCCGATTCGGACTGTTTTTACACGTCCGAGGAATCCCCCGGCCTGTGGATGCAGACGGAGCTGTTTCGGCAGGGAGCCCTGTCGTTTCAGGGGCGCGGCGCCGGTGCCATAGTGGAATGGCTGGATCCTCGTCCCGGTGAGATTGTCCTGGATGTTTGCGCGGCGCCGGGAACCAAAAGCCGGTATATGGCGGAAAAAATGCGGAATCAGGGGATCATTTATGCCAGTGACAGTTCCGCAGAACGCCTGGCCGTCGCCCGTCAGGATGAGACCCGCCATCCGGCCACCCTGATTCAATGGGCGGTAAAGGATGCCACCCGGGATGAATTTCCCCTGGCCGATGCGGTCCTGATTGATGCGCCCTGCAGTGGAACGGGAATCATCGGCCGGCGGCCCGATATCAAATGGCGGCGATCTCCGCGGGAACTGCCCGTCTTTGCTGCACTCCAGACCCAGATGGTGACCCACATGTGGTCTTTTGTAAAACCCGGCGGGCGCCTGTTGTACGCCACCTGCTCCCTGGAACAGGAAGAGAATTGGGATGTGCTGGAGGCCAGCCGTAAATTGCTGGAACATTTTGAAATCGTTTCGCCGCCGGAGACGTTTCCGGATTCATGGCGTCGGGAAGGACTGGCATTGGAAATCCTCCCCGATCGGGAACCGATCGACGGCATGTTCGGTTTTTTACTTAAAAAAGTGGCATGAAAACCCTGATTCGCTACCTGGTAACCATCGGATTGATCTCGGGAGTGTTCCTGGTCTTGATGGAACTGTTCATCATGCCCTGGTATACCCGCCAGGGCCAGGAACGCTATCTGGTCAATGTGAAGGAGCGTCCGCTGAAAAAAGCCCTGGCCGTTCTGGAATCGGAAGGATTCCGGGGCGTCGTTTATGATACCTTGTTCACCAATAATCAGGAGTCCAATCTGGTCGTGGACCAATTCCCCGCGCCCAACACAAAAGTCAAGGAGGGCCGGACGGTGCGGCTGACGATCACCCGGCCGGAAAAAATGGTTGCCGTGCCTGATCTGGTGGGACAGTCGAAACGCAGCGCCTTGCTGATGCTGAAACAGGCCGGTCTGGAAGTGGATACCATTTTTACCGAGTACAACCCCGAATTCCCGGCCAATACGGTGGTCTGGCAGGCTCCCAAAGCCGGGGATCCGGTTCCCAAGGGTCTGGGAGTGCACCTGCGTATCAGCAAAGGACAGCCGCCCAACTTTTACCAGGTTCCGGATCTGTTCGGTTTGAGCCAGCAGAAAGCGGTGGAGAAGTTGAAATCCGCCGGGTTGAACCTGGGGAAAGTGTTTTACCGGCAGAACGAAGATTTGATTCCCTATACGGTCCTGGAACAGTCCATCGAAGCCGGAACGGTTCTGGATAAGCCTCAGGCGGTGGATATCACCATCAGCGTCCTGAATATGCAGGATATATTCAACCAGATGATGAATCAATAACCGGTGGAAACCGTCGGCTACACTTTCCGCAAATTGATTCACATCGGGAATGCCTTTTTCCCCATCCTGTACCTGTACTTTATCCCCGATCGCTGGGTCCTGGGCGGGTTGCTGGCCCTCCTGTGGTTGATCGCCGTCTGGGTGGAATCTCACCGCCAGTCCCATACATGGTTGCGGTCGGTGTTCCAGGGGATGCTGGTCACCCTGCTCAAACCGGAGGAACGCGAGGGCCGGTGGACCGGCGCCACCTGGGTCTTCGCCGGGTCGGCTCTGACTATTCTGTTGTTCCCGAAGGAAATCGCCTGTTTGTCTCTGTTGTTCATGAGCTTTGGGGACACGGCCGCCGGAATCGTGGGTCGGCGCTGGGGCCGGATTTCCATTGGGAACAAAACTCTGGAAGGCAGTCTGGGAGGAATCGCGGTTTGTCTGTTGGTGGCCTGGTTTTTCCCGTCCCTGAGCTGGGCAGTCAAAGGCACCGGCGCCCTGACGGCTATGATTCTGGAGGCCTTGCCATTGGCCATCGATGATAATCTGCGCCTGCCTCTGGGAGCGGGACTGGTCATGACGCTGCTGGGTCTGGCGATATGACTTTTCTGTCTCCGACGATGCTCTGGGGTCTGGTGGCGGCGGCCGCCCCTCTGTTGATTCATTTGTTCAGTCAGCGCAACACCCGGGAAGTGGAATTCAGTTCCCTGGCTTTTCTGAAAGAGATGGAGCACGATTCCCTGCGGCGGATTCAATGGAAACAATGGCTGCTGATTCTGTTGCGGACCCTGATGATCGTATTTCTGGTGTTGGCCTTTTCCCGGCCGGTACGTCACGGGATTCTCCCCACGTGGGTGGGGGGAACCCAGGAAAACCACATTGTCTGTCTGGTGGACAATTCGGCCAGCATGGCCGCGGTACAGGGAGAAACATCTTTTCTGGACATCTGCCGAAAAATGATCCCGGACATTCTTTCTTCGGTGAAGGGGCAGTCTACAGTCAGCATCTATCAGACCACCCCTTTCCGTAGGCTGTATCAGGGAGAAGCCGATCCAGGCAAAATCAATGCCCGGTTGGACAATATCCTCCCCAGCGGCGGGGAGGATCACCTCTGGTCTGCAGTGGATTCCATTGTCCAGCGTGAACATCCCCGGGAGCCGAACCGGGAAATGTTTTTACTTAGCGACATTCCCGTCGCTCCGCCGGCGGACTGGCAGCCGGATTCTGCCTGGCGGTATTACCTGACCCATTTTGCTCCGGTAGAGGATAATCTTTCGCTTGTATCCGGAGAAACCAAAAGCTCCGTGCGTTTACCCAACTCCCTCTTGAAACTATCGACCCAGGTCAGGAATTCGGGTACAATCGAAAAGAAAAACGTGCCCGTCGAATTGTTTTTGGACGACCAACGCGTCGGCCAGGTGGTCGTCACTCTGTCTCCTCAGACGGAAAAAAATTATGTATTCCAGGCTTTCCCCGGAGAGTCAGGCATCGTCAAAGGTCGTTTGGAACTACCCAAAGATGATTTCTCGCTGGATAACCGGTACACACTGGAAATTCCCATTCCGGTCCAGATCGCCTGTCAGGCAATCTCCCGGAATGCGGAGGATGGCTTTTTCCTGAATCTGGCCTTATCCTCCATTGACCAACAGGGAGATTTTCTGGTGTTAACGACGGACTACAGCCCGGTACCGGAAGAAGTGAAATGGCAGGAAAACGACATTCTGATTTTCCATAATCCCGATTTTTTGCCGGATAATATCGTCAAGGAAATGGATTCTTTTCTGGCGGAAGGGGGGAGTATACTCTTGTTTTATGGTGATGCACTGGGACAGGCGTTGACTCCCCGGGCGCGCCGGGAATTGGGCCTGCCCCGGACGCTGGGATGGCGGGAGGCCGGTGAAGGAAACTATTTCTCTCTGGAAGCTCATTCCGCCCATCCCATTCTGGCTGACCTGCGCCTGCGCAACCTGAAGGGCGAACTGCCCCTGGTGTCCCGGTACGAACGGCTCCAGGCGGCAGGGGAGGATGAGGTCATTCTCCGCTTCACGAACGGTGATCCCTACCTCATTCGTCATCCCCATGGTAAGGGATCCCTGTTTTTATTTGCCAGTCCGGTGGAGCTTCAGTCCACCGACCTGCCCATGAAAGGTCTGCTGGTGCCCCTGTTACACCGGATTCTGGTTTATTCCGCGGTGGATGAGACCAATACGAGTCCCATTCCGGTGGGAGCGACCAAAATCATCCACCTCCCCCGGGAATTGATTAACAGTCGCTGGGAAATGGTCACGCCGGCGGGAAACAGTTATCGCCTGATCCCGGATTTCAATTCCGAGTCCCTGATCATTACCGATACCTGGGAAGTGGGCTCCTACCAGATCCTGTCCGACGGAGCGCCCTATCTGTCTTTTTCGACCCACCTGTCCCCCGGGGAGTTTCCCGATCACCGGGCCGATCCGGAGCT
>RFIZ01000191.1 GCA_003695105.1 Fidelibacterota bacterium | reverse complement strand
GGATAACCGGCTTCTTTCCAGGCGGTCCAACCGCCTTCAAACACCAGAAGGTGGGTAAATCCGGTGGCCTGAAGATCATAGGCCAGGTTTTTACTCAGACCACATTCCGGGTCGTCACAGTAGGTGATCAACAGGTCATCCCTGGTCTGGAGTGTATCCAGCCGGAAGACCAATTCCATAAAATTGGGATTCGGCAGGGCACCGGCAATGTGGCCGGCGGTGTATTCTTCGATATCACGGGCGTCCACGAAAGGGACACCCTGCTCATAATAGGCTTTCGCCTGAGTCAGACCGATGAGATGGATGCCTGCCAGACTATCGGCCGGTAAGGTGTTGACAGAATCGGCCACAGCCTGAAGTTCGGCGGCCACCAGGGGAATGGAGTCCGGACGAATCTCGTTTTCGACCAGTCCCAAGACAGATCCCAGGATGAGATACCCCAGAGCCGGCTTCCAACCCCGCAGTTTCATCGGGTCGGTTTGGGACTGGGAGCGGGTCGCGGGGTCTTGCGTCTACTTACCTGAACCGGAGGTTTTCCGGTGAGAGAATCGGCCCGGGCCAAGACGCGATCTATATAGGCCAGCATGGTAGGATCATCCTTGATCTTGCGATTGAGCGGGACCAGTTTGAATCGAGAGCGATTCACAACGTGGGCCAGGGCTTTTTCCGCGATTTCCTTTTGCTGACGGTAATTACTGATCAATCGCAACACATTGGGTTTGTTGGCATAGATCTCTTCCAGGGGTTTGCCCGGATCTTTTTTCTGCAGATTCTCGAAGCGATCCTTTACATTTTTCAGTGTGGTTTCGTAGGAAGTGACGTCGACTATCGGAGAATCCAGATCGGCGATTTCCAGATGCACTTCGCTGAGATATTTTCCCTGAATACTGCTGGAATAGAGGTAGGGTCCTCCTTCCGGTTGCTTTTGCCCCGGTTGGGACCGGAGACTCCCCCGGCTGACGAAAATGTAATTGGCACCCTCAAACTGCTCCTGCAGATCCCGGTTTTTCCGGCTGTCCACATTGGCCAATACAACGATTAAATCCGTTTCGGCTTGCAATTGATGAATCAAATCTTTGCCGGTCAGAATCATGTCTTTCAACTGTACCCCCGGAAGATGGGAAGGCAAACGACTCAGCAAACCCAGAATTCCTACCCGAAATCCATTTTGTTCAACGACGACATACGGATTGAATAGGGGTTCGTTCGTCTGGTCGTCCACCAGGTTGGCGCAGACCAGGGGTACCGCAGAGGAATCGGCCAGTTCCCGGAGAAATTTTGTTCCGGCGGCCAGATCATATTGGCCGATATTCACCGCAGCGTACCCCAGCGTCTGGTAGGCCTCCAACATTTTCCGGGCTTTATAGAGGGATGCTTTTTTCTTGTAGTCCGGCAAGGCGCTGCTCTCAAACAGGGCATCGCCCGCATCCACCAGGAGGACAGATCCGTTTTCCTTTTTCAGGGTATTCAGATAGGTGGCTCTTCTGGGCAGACCGCCCAGGGGATTGGCCTTTCACCCACAGGGGTCAAACTGGGCCCGCACGTTGGCCGTGGCTACGATCGCCAGTTTTCCGGCCTTCATCACCTTGTGCGCGCACCCAATGACCACCACTGACAGTCCCAGAATTCCGATGAGTAAGCGTTTTTTCATAAGTTTCAATTTAGAAGCTTTCTTTCCGATCAGGAAATGTCTATTTCAATTTTTTCCCGGAGCCAGGCCGGTTTGCCGAAAATAAAGTTCCCGGTAATGATCCAGTTCTTCCATGATCCGTTTTCGTTCCTCGATCAAGTGATAGATCAATTGTTTTTTCCGGTAAAAAATCGCCAAAAAGGTCAAATGACTGCGGTATGCATCGACCCAATCGTGGTAGTGAAGGACAAAAAACCCGCTCACCGGCATCATGACCGCATACATCGTCGTCAGAAACCAGGAATGAAACATCAGCTGAATCAGACTCAAAATGACGGCATAATAAAGCAGAAAGCTGGCGATGCCTACCACCAGCTTGGTAGTGGCGTACATGGATTTCTCCACTCCCCGGGACCGGGTGTACCAGCGCGGTATCATATAGGGTACATAGTTGTTGATAAGACCAATCACGTAAAACGGGAAGCCCAGGGCCAGAACGGTCATCATGCGCAGGCGGTGAGCCAGAGGAGTGAGATTTGAATGGGGCTGCAAAAATTCATCCTTTACATGAAGTCGTTCCAGATTTCGCAAATAATGAGTCAATTTTTCCTGAAATTGCCTCACCGTATCGGGTTCATTTTGGTAAAACCATTCCACGGCGGTGATCAGTCCCTTCGTGACGGAAAAATCGGAAAAATGTTGTCCGGAGCGTTTAGCCAGTTCCACCTGCAATTCTTGTTTATACACCCGGTTCAGGGATTCCACTACGGATTCGATTTCCAGATGTTCCCGGGCCAGTGTCAGTTTATGCAAGGCCGTGTCGATGAGTCCGGTGACCGACTGTACGGCTGATACCGGGTCCCGGCGATATTCAGCAATAAAATCTGCGATCGCAATAGGCCGGCCAAACCGGATCGTGACATTGCTGTGAAATTTGGTGATGTCCGAATAGCTGATGCCAACCGGAATGATCTGCACGCCGAGGGTGAAATCGTTCCGTTCCTCTGCCCCGAAGGCGATTCGGGCGGCGCCGGTTTTGAT
>RFIZ01000190.1 GCA_003695105.1 Fidelibacterota bacterium | reverse complement strand
CCACCGAACTGGCCACCTACACCCCGGAACAGATTTCCAATTTGTTTCAGGCCTTTCATCTGGATTTTTCCCTGCAACCTCGCCTGAAAGTGCGGGTGCTGGCCCTCGATTACTGGACGACCGATCCTTTCGGAGCCGATCAGGCCGTTTCCGCCGCTCTCTATGTTCCGGACTCCAGTGTGGGTGAATTCCCCCTGCTCAGCATCCAGCACGGAACGATTTTTCAACGGGACCAGGCGCCGTCTCAAAACCACCTTTATTCTCTGGAGGGTGTGATCGGGGTTCTGATGGCGGCCAACGGTTATCTGGCCATCGCCCCGGACGGGCTGGGACTGGGCATCAACGAAAGTTTTCATCCCTATCTCCACGAAGCGGGATCGGCCCTGCCCGTGGTGGACGGCCTCCGCGCCTGTCGATCCTACGCCTGCGGGGAAGACATCCCGCTGGCAGAGGACGTATATCTGGTGGGCTATTCCGAAGGCGGATACGTCACCATGGCCGCCCATCATACCATCGAAACCGGATACGGGGATGAAATCTCCGTTACCGCTTCCGTGCCCATGGCCGGACCCTATGACATCCGCTATGTGGCCGAAACCATTTTGCAACGGGCCACCTACGACAATCCCGGTTATTTCGGCTATGTGTTCACGGCCTATAATACAATCTACGGCTGGGATCGCTTATCCGAGGTGTTCCTGCCTGCTATTGCCAGCCTGATTCCGGATCTCTACGACGGCAACCATTCCGGCGGTGAAATCAACGACCGGTTACCCCATACCATCGCCGATGTCTTCCAGCCCCAGTTTCTCACTGATTTTCTGGGATCGGGCGAAACGGATATCAAAGCCGCCATGGAAGCGAACAGCGTCAACGCCTGGGCGGCCCAGGCCCCGATCCTGCTGGTCCACGGTGCCGCCGATACGACGGTACCCTACGGTGTATCGCCCAAAACGGTGGCGGACATGCAACAGGCCGGAGCCCGCTCCATCCGTCTGATCACGGTCGCCGGAAATCATGTCGACGCCGCACTGACGGCCACCGATTCAGCTTTGGTCTGGATTTCCTCCCTGCGCCCCTGAACCGTTCCGGCGCTGCCACCAGCCCATGAGCACCGGAATCAGCCAGACGGTGGCCACAAAACAGGTACCCACACCAATGAACAGGGCCATGCCCATGGATCCCATACCCCGATATGCGGCATACCGGAAGGAGCCAAATCCGATCATGGTCGTGAGGGACGTCAGCAGGATGGCTCGGCCCGTGGAAGCAAAGACCCCTCTATGGGCGTCATTCCCCTCCACATTGTACCGGTGCACGATGTGGACACCGTCATCAATGCCAATACCGATGATCAGGGGGAGCGCCATGATATTCAGCAACGTCAATTGATACCCCACCAATTCCATGGTACCCACCATCCAGATCATGCCCACCAGGAGGGGTGACAGCGCCAATAGCGCCTTCCGCCAGCTCCCGAAATCCACGATGAGAAGAAGAAAGATCAGCAGGACGGCCAGGAGTGAAGACCGACGTCCGTCGACAGCGATATATCCCATCAGCCGGTAAAAGACCGGAGGCATGCCCGTAGCCCGGGGGGAGAGCTGTTCCAGATCCTGGGACAGATGTTTGAGAAACCGGAGCTCCCAGACATTATTTTTCGGAAACACGGTAATCAAAAAGTCTTTCCCGGATTTGCCCACAAACTGGTTCCGGATCGACTCCGGCAGGGAAGCAATGGTCAGGGGCTCCGGATTGGCCATGGCCAGCACCTTGGACTGAAAAGCCGGAGCGAATTCCTGTTGAAACGATAATAAATTTTCCTTTTGCGCCGGAGTCAGCGCGTCCATTTTTTCCCTCAGGACCGATAATTTGCCCCGGGTGATATCCGGCATTTTCGCACTCAATTCCCGCTGCAGATGTTGCAGAGTGGTATCTTCCTCTTCGGGAACCACGCCCACCAAAAGTCCCGTTTTCAGATAGACTTTGTCCTGACCTCCCAGCACCGCCATATCCTGGATTTCGATGATGTTCATTTCCAGGCGATCGATTTCCCGGACCAGGGTCTGGTACTCTCCGGCAGAAAAGTCTTTCCTGACCTGAGCCTGTTCCATGGCCGCCCGGATCTCCTCTACCCGCCGGCTCCGTCGGCGCTGTTCGCTTTCCGGCGGTAAAAAGTCGGCGATTGAACGCACCATCCCGGCTGTGGACATTTTCTTGGCACGCCGGGTCAGATCGTAAGCCTCTTCCAGGGTAGGGGCCGTGATGAACGAATAATCGGAACTCAGGTTCAACTTGTCGATCATGTGGTTCTGGAGTTTCACCGATTCCAGGCCCACCGGCTCCATGTTCAGATAGTTGTAGTCCATGGTGATTTGCCCGGCACGCCAGGCCATGAACAGGGTAATCAATATACTCCCGGCCAAACCCCAGCGCCAGTACCGGGCCAGGGTGTCGGCCGTCTGTCCCAGGCGACGGTACGAGACATCCCGCGCCGGACGATCCTTCCGGCCGGCCCGCCCCAGAAGGCGTTCGCGCAGTACCAGCAACGTCGGTAACACGACCAGGGCGGCCACCATGGTCATGATGATGCCGGTTCCCAGGACCAGTCCGAATTCCTTCATCCCGGAATTATTGGAGATGACCATCGTCAGGAAGGCAGCCGCCGTGGTGAGCCCGCCGGTGATGATTCCCTGTCCGGTTTTCGCCAGGGTAAACCGAAGGGCGGCCGCCACGTCTTCTCCCCGCTGGCGCATTTCCGTATAGGAAGCAATGATATGGATCGAAAAATCGATGCCCAGTCCCGCCAGTACCACGCCCATCATGCTGGTCATGAGATTCAGTTTTCCCACCAGAATCCAGGACAGGCCCATGGCCCAGATGATACCCAGGATCAGGGCCAGAATGGACAGGAAAGGAGAAATGATCATCCGGAAAGACAGGATGAACAAAAGGAAAATCAACAGGATGGCCACGATGGTATAGGTCCAGGAATCGTTCATCACCGACATGGTTTCATCCCGGCTCAGGGGAATGATGCCGGTCAGACCGGCCTGAACTCCGGTCTGTTCCGCGGCGGCTTTGACGATGGCTTCGATGGTATCGGTGGCAGCCACGTCCTTGTCCACATCCAGCCAGCTGAAATCGGGCAGGATTTGCATGATCAGCATTTCCCGGTCCCAACTGCGGTAATATTCATCGCCCACCAGGACGGCCTCTGCCGCCGCTTCGCCCTGCCCCGGCCGGGGAGCGTCCACAGCCGCGGTCAGAATATCCGTAAACGACTGAATCCCGTCCAACAGACGGAGAACTCCCTCTTCCTGTTCCTGTCCCGAGATTTTCTCGTCGCTCTGAATGTATTCTTTTTCAAAGCTGTCATTCAGGTGAGTCAGAAAACCGGTCAGGTTGGGATCGGTGAACAAATCCCCGGTATTGTCCAGATCGGAGGATTTCATCAGCATCAGGGCATGATGATCGTAATAGTCCCGGGGTAATTTGTAGTCCACCTTTTTCACATATTGCTTTTGGTCCATGATCCGGGGTGCCACCGTATTGGCAAACACGGGCAACGTTTCCGGATCCCCTTCCGCCACAACCATCATGGAAGCGGCGCCGGCATACTCCTCCATGATCCGGTCAAATTCTTTCACCATGGGATCGTCCTGAGGCATGAGATTGGTGATGCTGGTGGAAAATTCCAGCCGTTCCGCCAACAGGGCGAATCCGATCGTGATCACCAAAATGATCCCCAGCATCCACCAGGGAGATTGACTGGTAAATTCTGCAATGTGGGTCAGGATTTTTTTACGCATGTCGATCCTCTACTCATATTTCTTTTTCATCGATCCCGGGAGACTTGATCGCTTCCAACAACAGATTCCACTGACCGGTACTATCCCCGGGAAGGCCATCCCGATCTCCGCTTCCCCAACATCCAGCCCATAGAATCCAATGAAAACCCGGCCGGGCGGGAAACAGCTGTTCGCTGTCCGCCCTTTATTCTCCTTGACACCCGGGATGGCTACGGCCGGCATCCCCCATCCCTAGAAATAAGTCCGCAACCGCAACCGCCATCCATCCCCCTGCCAGCCGAATTCCGTATCCGCCTTTCCCAGCGAGGTGGAATACCAGAGGGTGAGGGTCCCGTTTTCATAGAGATTCCATTCGATCTGGGGACTGACCAGGGCACTGTGATCATCCAGATTGGCCAGGGCAAAGATACCGGCATTGACGAAATCGCCTACCGGATAAAAGGTGTAGAAAAAGTCGTAGGTCTGCATCAGACTGTGGGTGCTGCCGTTAAAATAGAACAAATAATCGTACAGGGTCACTGCCTCCGGCAGCGCCCCCTGTTCGTTTCGGTACACTTCGTTCAGGACGTACCAGCCGTTGGAAAAGGTATAGTCGGCACCGGCCACGGCTTCCCAGAATTCCTTTTTATCGAATGCGGCCTGGGTCTTCCGCCAGACTTCTGTCCACACTCCCACGCCGAAGAGTTCCCCCACCAGCGTTCCGCCCACGGCCCGGTAGCGGGTCGTCGTGGGCGCCAGACCGGCATACAGGACATAATCCCACCAGCGATACACCCCTTCGTACTGAGACCAGTTCAGGGTGAAATCAAAACTGCCGATTCCCGATTTCCACTGGATATATTTCGTCGCCGAATCCCACCCGCCGGCCGGAGTCAGGATCGCCGTCAGGCCGCCCCGGTCGGTGAGGGGCACATCCAGGCGAAGGGCCTGAATACCCGTCTGTTCATAGGTGGGATCCACCGGATTCTTGTAGTTGAAAATATCCACGGGATTCCAGGCATAGCCGGTCCCCAGCGATACCGGTTGTTTGCCAAGGGTCACGTCCAGATGGTTGAAATTCACCCGGAGATAGGCATTGTCCAGATAGAGGGTATCGTGATACGTGAAGGGATATTCCGTTACCCAGAGGGAATCAGGCAGAGTCGATGGTTGCAGCTCCGGTTTCCAGATCGGACCCGGTAAAAAATCCAACAGATTCCAGGTGGTTTCTCCCAGGTATTGCTGGAAATTCACATTCGCCGCCACCAGGACCCGGTCGGTGGGACGAGATTCCATATCCAGGCGGTATTTCAAATAGCCGAAATTGTATTCCCGGGCATTCATGGCCAGGCGGTCCCATTCCGATTCCAGGTACCCGAACCAATCCACCTGGGCCGATACCAGACTGAGCAAGGTCAGGCCGACCAGGCAACGCTTACTGGCGGGATTCACTTTTTCAAATTCCTTTCGCTGAAAAACCCGGGCGGGGGCGTCCAGTGGTAGTCGATGTCAATCACTTCCATGGAGGTCTCGGAAAATTCCAGTTCATTCCGCATGTGCATGGCTTTGGCGGTGGGAATCCCGTCGATGGTTTCAATGTGATTGAAGGTCATGGTCTTTTCGTGCCTGCCGTCCCGGTTGAAATACCACATCAGCAGCGGGGAATAGTCCGTCTGCCGGACGAACAGCACAATCCGGGGATAGTCATTGTCATTGGAAGGCGTCTCCCGGGCTTCGATTTTCCAGCAACGATCCTTGTGTATCACACTGTCTCCCACGAGATGTACCGTATAATCCGACTCCCACATGTCACTGGAGGAAAAGTCACTGAAATTGAAATCACTTCCCTGGACCTTCTGGTTTTTCGATGAGGAAGCCAGTTTCCGCACCCGGCGGGTCCGGGGAAAATAGGTCCATATATCCTCCGCATTGTTCAACATGAGGAAGGTTTGTCCCTTGACACTGGTAGGCCGGTTGTACCGCAACAGGACGCTGCGACCGGAATCGGCGGTGTACATGTCGAATTCCAGAGTGCGCTGCTGCCCGGACGACGTCTGAATGGTCTGGGTCATGGTGGACCGGCTACTGGCCGGATTCAACAGACGGGTCATTTGGTTGACGATTTCCCGGGCGTCCGGTTGTTCCTGAGCCGAAAGCCAGACTCCCAGCAGGCAGAACAGAATGGGGATGTTTTTCATGCTTCGATTCCTCTGAAAAATGATTGAACGGCGGCCGTCCAGACTCCCCGGAAGAAATCCGGATCATTGATGATCATGTATTGCCACAACATGCCGTCCAGAAAGGCGGCCAGCATGACCGCCACTCCCTCCGGATCCAGATCCCGGAATTCACCGGCAGCCATTCCTTCCCGTAATATGTCTGTGAGTTGGTGGCGGTATTGATCATACATGGCCCGCAGGGGGGAAGCGGAGGTGCCGTGCCAAAGTCCCCGGGCGCTCTGGGCCCAGAGTTCGGTCACGATCAGGATCCCGTCCCCCATCGTCACCAGATACCGGAAGGTGCCGTCGATCAATGTTTCCAGCTTTTTCCGGGGTGATTCCTTCCCCTGGAGAAGCTGTTCACTTTCTCGCAGCATGTCGGAAATGACAAATTCTTCGATGGCGCCGAAGAGTTCATCCTTGCTGGAAAAATATTCGTACACGGTTCCTTTCCCGATGCCGGCCACTTCGGCGATATCGGCGATTTTCCCTTTTTCCAGACCGGTTTTGGCAAAGACCTGAATGGCGGCTTGTATAATTCGCTGGCGCTTGCTGTCCATAAATGAATCCATTTTGACCGACTGGTCGGTCGGAATGTACCTACTTGACCCGATGCAGGGCAATACGGGATATGACCGGAGCCGATTGGCCGGTTGTTGACCGGAAAAATGGGACGGTGCCGGCAATCGCCGGGAGTCTTTATTGCGCCAAAATTTGTTCCAGCAGATCGGGATCGTCCGGCAGCAGGTCCGATTTCACCAGCCGGGGCGTCAGGCGTTTCCAGGCAGCGTTTGTGTGAAACACTTCCCGAAAAATGGGCAATGCCTCTGCCAGACGGCCTTCACTGGCCAGGGTCACCGCCGTCCAGTACGGCAGTTCCGGATTTTCCGGGTACAGTTTCGCCGCCAGATCATATTCCTTCAGCGCCTTTCCGATTTCTTTTTTCTCTACGTACAGATCGCCCTGATTGGCGTGGTCATAGGCCCGGTGGATGCGCAACAGCCGCGCCAGTTCTTTCAGCGGTTCGGGATGATCGTCCACCCGAAGGTCCAGAATCACATCTTTCCAGGGAATTCCCGTCGGCTCTCCTGTTACGATCAGCATGGCCGCCGACTGCCGTCCCCGGATATCGCCCCCTTCCGCCTGGGCCGCGTTCAACGCCGCCAGCATCCGGTCCGCCAGATCGCCGGTGGCCTGTTCATAGGCCCGGGCCATGGCGGGCCAGACCGTCGGACGATCCATCAGATTGGCCTGGACGGAGAAATTCTTGCCCTGCTGATGACCCGCGGCCTGGATGCATTTCGATCCCGTATACGTAGCCACGTGGCCGTGGACATCCACCATGGCCACCTGGCGCACGTCCCGGCCTTCGTCTGCCGCCACCAGTGAATCCAGGGCTTCGTTGGCGGTACGTCCCTGTTCCATGAGGGCCAGTCCGTCGGGACCGTACTCGACCCGCACAAAGGACTGGGTAGCCACGGCGCCCACGCCGGCTTTCGCCCAGGGCACCACCGTCCCCACCGAAAACCAGTGGCTCTGGACCGCCACGCCCAGCTGCCCCGTGGCTTCGTCATAGGCCACGATCGAATAGGTGGAAACGGGCCGGGTCTGGGCCAGCACCAACGTGAAACCGGCAATAAAGATAGTTGCAAACCTCTTCATGATCCCTCCTGTAGTGTCTTTCCGTTCAGTGGAATTTAGCACGGACGGGTGGTAAACGATCCTCAGCTTGGACTTTCCGGCAAGACCCGGTAATTTTCGCCGTGATTTTATGAGGAGACATCCATGACCCGATTCACGTCCTGCCTTTTTCTTCTCCTGTTCTGGGGAACCGCCCTGGGCCAGACCAGCATTGCCGTGCTGGAGTTTTCCGGAAAAAACGTCAGCAGCGCCGAGGCCAGCGCCCTGACCGACCGCCTGCGCACCGAATTGTTTCGCACCGGCCGGTTCAAAGTGGTGGAACGGGAAATGATGGAAGAGATTCTCCAGGAGCAGGGGTTCCAGCAGAGCGGGTGCGCTTCCGATGAATGCATCGTGGAAATGGGACGCCTGATCGGAGTGGATCAGATCATCGCCGGATCGGTGAGCAAAGTCGGTACGGTCTATTCCATCTCCGCCCGGGTCGTCAGCGTGGAAACCGGCGAAATCGTTCACATCGCCACCTACGACCATGAGGGCCAGATCGGCGACCTGCTGAAATTCGGCATGCGGGATGTGGCCTACCAGTTGTCGGGGCAGAAAGAGGTTTCCGCAGAGCCGGCGACTCCGGTTCAGGAATCGCCCCGGATGAAGATCATGAACCAAACCGGGGGAACAGAAACCCTCGAACCCGGTCCCCGGAACTCCATCTATGGGTTTTTCGGCGGCGGAGCTACGATCCCCCCCTCCGGACTGAGTCATAATTACTACGTGGAATCGGGTTTTCAATTGGGCGGCGGGAAAGTGTTACCGCTCATGAATTACCCCACCCGGGTGGAAGTATTACTCACTTCCCGCAGTCATTCCTGGGAATATGACTATTTCTATTATGATCCCTGGTCTGGATTTTCTTTCGATACCACCCTGACCTACACCAACGATCTGCAAGTCCTGGAAGTGGATGCCATGCCCACCTATCAGACCGGCAGCTGGGACCTGTACGGCGGTCTGGGTCTGGGGGTGGTTCTGAGCGCCGTGATCAGCGACGATGCCGGAAACGAAGAGAATATCTCCGATTCCACCAGCGCCTTTATCGGCGGACTGAAAAAAGCCGAAGTCTCCCTGGTGGGGGGAGTAAACTATTGGTGGAAAGAGAAATACCTGATAAGCTGGCGGGTGAATATCGGTCTCAATCCCCTCTACTCGGAACTGAATCAGGATGTGAAGTATATCAGCAGTATGTTTCGTTTCGGTTACCGCTTCTGAGCCTACCCTTCCGTGATCATCCGGGAACATGTCTCACTGAAGGATTCGAATACCTTCGGGATCGAAACCAGCGCCCGGTATGTCGCCGAACCGGCATCGCCGGAGGACATTGAAACCACCCTGCAAAATGACCGGTTGGCTCCGCTGCCCAAACTCGTTCTGGGAGCCGGCAGCAACCTGTTGTTTACCCAACCATTCGAAGGTCTGGTTCTGCGACCCCGGTTCCGACAATTCACGATCCGGGAAGAGGCCGGCGAGCGGGTATTCCTGACCCTGGGGAGCGGCCTCTCCTGGCATGAAACGGTCCGGGCAACTCTGGACAGGGGCCTATTCGGCCTGGAAAATCTGGCCCTCATTCCCGGCACGGTGGGCGCGGCGCCGGTGCAGAACATTGGCGCCTACGGCGTGGAACTCCGGGAAGTGTTCCATTCCCTGGAGGCCGTGAATCTCCGGACCGGGGAATTCCGCCAGTTTGACCGGGACGCCTGTCAATTTGGATATCGCTCCAGTCTCTTCAAGAGCCAGCCCGACACCTGGTTGATTCTCTCGGTCACCCTGGCCCTGTCCCGGACCTTCCGACCCCGCCTGGAGTACCCCGGTTTAGAGGAAGAACTGCGACGGGCCGGTCAGGCCCAGCCCACCGCCAGAGATGTGTTTGACGCCGTGATCCGTCTTCGCCGCCGGAAATTGCCCGACCCGGCTGTGCTGGGATCCGCCGGCAGTTTTTTTAAGAATCCGGTCCTGCCTGCAGACCGGTTCCACATCCTGCAGCAGAAGTGGTCTGACCTCAAAGGCTATCCCACAGCGCCGGGACAGGTGAAAATCTCCGCCGCCCAACTGATTGAACGGGCCGGGTGGAAAGGAAAATCCGTCGGCCGGGCCGGGGTCTATGAAAAGCATGCCCTGGTCCTGGTGAATCTGGGGGGCGCCACCGGGCGGGAAATCGCCGACTTGTCCCAGCGCATCCGGGAGGATGTGCAGCACAAATTCGGCATCCTGCTGGAACCGGAAGTCCGGATTCTCTGACATCTCCGTGCGGTACCGCCGCCATGTTCCGCCGCTGCTGCTTCACTTCCTGGTGGGACTCAGTTTCACCAACAATGCCTTATATCCCCTCTATGTCCAGTCGGCCGGGGGCGGACCCCAGGTGGTGGGCTGGTTCATGGCCACCTATTATCTGGCGGCTATTCTCGGTCGCCCTCTGATCGGGAAAGCCCTGAATCGCCTGGGCTTCAAACCGGTTCTGCTGGCCGGGTTGCTCCTGATCGCGCTCACTCCGGCCCTCTTTGTTCCCGTCCGGTACCGGTGGGGGTATATGTTTCTGATCCGTTTGTTCCAGGGGCTGGGTTTCGGCGCCTATTTTTCCGCCTTCTTCACCCTGGCGGCGGAACGGGCGCCGGCGGGGCGCCAAACCGAAACGGTGGGTATCTACGGTCTGCCGGGCATGGCGGCGAACCTGATAGGACCCGGCCTGGGAGAATGGATCGTCCGCACCCGCGGGCTGGACACGTTTTTCCTGATCCTTACCGGTGTCGGTTGTCTGGCCCTGGGGCTGGCGCTGGTCGTTCCGGCCCAAAGTGCGAACCGGTCCCTTTCCGGGGCGGTTTCTTTCCGCCGGTACCGATCCCTGATGCTCCCGTTTGCCCTGTCCTTTCTGCTGGCCTTCGCCTGGGCCGCTCCGGTCATGTTTCTGGCCCCGCTGGCGGAAATCCGACACCTCAGGGGCTTCGGACTGTATTTCACCACCTTCGCCCTCTCAGGTATCATCTTTCGGATCTGGGGACGTTCCTGGGCGGATCGTTTCGGCCGGCGGTGGGTGTTGCTTCCGGCCTTTCTCCTCTACGGGGCCGGGATGCTCCTCCTGGCGGTCAGTGCTACCCTGTCGCCCCTGTTACTGGCCGGAATTGTCGTCGGCGCCGCTCACGGCCTGGCCTTTCCGGCGGTGACCACCCTGGCCTACACCCTGGCGCCGGAAGACATCCGGGGTTCGGCTATGGCCCTGTCCACCGGAATGCTGGATCTGGGTGGCTTCAGCGCCGGATTTTTTCTGGGGTGGGTCGCCGCTGTCTGGCAGGTGTCGCTGGTCTTCCCTGTGGCTACGCTGGTGGCCTGGACGGCCGCCGGGCTGGTCGCCCTCCATCTCCGGACGTCGCCCGTCTCCCGGTAAAAAATCCCACTCTTACTTACCCGACGAGAGCGGACCGGCTTTCTCGGATCCAAAGCGGAATGTCCGCTCCGCCGGGCCAAACCCTCCCCCATCTCATCGATACCCACACCCCGTTCGTCGATGATAACTCCCGGTTGGTCGATCCGATTCCGTCCCGGGTTTATTCCTCCTCTAAGTTCGTTGCGGATTTAAGAAAGGAACGACCAGATGAACCCCAAATCACTTCAAATCAACGGCTTCAGAACCGGCTGGCTCCTCCCCCTCCTGGGGCTGGCGCTCACGGCCTGTTCGGACTCATCTTCCGCCTCCGATGAAACGGACACTGTCTCTCCGGAACCGGGAATCAATACTGTTTTCACCATTGTGGAAACCGGTCAAACCCAGTGTTACGACGCCGACGGGAACGTCATTTCGCCGCCGGCACCCGACGAACCCTGGTACGGGCAGGACGCCCAGTTCGAAGCGACGGCCTTTTCCTTCCGGGACAATGGGGACGGAACCGTAACCGACCTGAACACCGGTCTCACCTGGCAGCAGGTTCCCCCGGCCACTGATTTCACCTGGCAGGAGGCTACGGACTATTGCGAAACCCTGGAACTGGGGGGCTACAGTGACTGGCGGCTGCCCAGCGCCAAAGAACTGTATTCCATTGAAAACTTCAGCTCCGGCTGGCCCTACATCGACCAGTCGATTTTCAGCCTGGCCAGCGGCGTGATCAACAAGGATGAACAGTACTGGACGTCCAACACCTACGTGGGCACCACTGTGGAAGGCGGATCCAACGCCGCTTTCGGCATCAATTTCGTCACGGGCCACATCAAGGCCTATCCGGCCAAAGCCGGTGGCCCCATCGGGGGCAAATTCGTCCGGGCGGTCCGCGGTGACTATTACGGGATCAATGATTACGTGGACAACGGCGACGGCACCATCACCGACCAGGCCACCGGCCTGATGTGGTCGCAGATGGATTTCGGTCCGGTGGACTGGCCCGATGCTCTCGCCCTGGCGGACAGTGTCAACCTGGCCGGATACACGGACTGGCGCCTCCCCAATGTGAAGGAACTCCAGAGCATTGTGGATTACAGCTACTCTCCCTCTGCCACAAACACCGACCAGATCGGTCCCGCCATCGATCCTCTCTTTTCCTGCACACCCATGGTGAATGAACATGGCGATGAGGATTACGGCTATTACTGGACCAGCACCTCCGCCCGGTTCGGCGCCGGTGATCCCTATTATTACGCCTGGTACGTGGCCTTCGGGCGGGCAGTGAACCAGGAAGGACTGGATTTCCACGGCGCCGGTGCCGTCCGTTTCGACACCAAGGTGGAAGGCGGTCCTCTGGGAGAAGGCGGGGAACGCTTCACCAACTACGTCCGCCTGGTGAGAAACGCGAACTGACACCGGAGAAAACCCCATGGCCATCGACACAATCAACGGATGTATCGGCTGCGGGACCTGCGTCCAAACCTGTCCCACGGATGTGATCCGCCTGGACCCAACATCGGGCAAGGCCGTGATCACGTATCCCGCTGACTGTCAGATTTGTCACCTCTGCCGGCTTTACTGCCCCGTGGACGCCATCACCATTACACCGGAAAAATCCATCCCGGTTATCGTCTCCTGGGGCTGACCATGAAAGCAACGGTACAGCGATACAATCTGATCCTGGCTCCGGTTCTGGTGGCGGGAATACCCCTCCTGCTGTACACTCTGGACGACGTTCCCCGGCGGACCGTCCTGAAGGAAACCCTGTCCCTCCTGACGCTCCTGGGCTTCTGTTTCCTCCTGGGACAGTTTTACCTCTCCCGGAGTCACCGGATGGTTCGCCGGTTCCGGATGAGCCGGGTGCTCCGGGTCCATCAATGGATCGGCTACGGTTTCACCGGACTGCTGTTGCTTCATCCGTTTTTCATCGTGGTGCCCCGGTTTTTCGAAGCCGGCGTGGCCCCGGGGGAAGCTTTTCTCACTATGATTACGACCTTTACCACACCGGGGATTCTCCTGGGACTGACGGCCTGGGGTCTGTTGCTCCTGCTGCTTCTCACGTCTTGGGCGCGCCGTCGCCTGGGATTAAGGTATAAAACCTGGCGCTGGTTCCACGGCGTGCTGTCCCTGGTATTCCTGATTACCGCCCTCTGGCACGCCCTCGACCTGGGTCGCCACACGACCGGGCCGCTGGCCTTTTACCTCATCGCTGGGGCGGTACTGGGAGCCGGGCCGCTGGTCCAACGCTATCGTTCCGAAATAAAAACTGGAGTGACCTCATGAAACATCCGCAGATGAAACTTATTTCCCGCCGGCAATTCCTGGAAATCACGGGAGCGGCTGCCGGACTGGCCACCCTGGCCTCCGTGGGACTCACCGGCTGGGGAACCAATCCCTCCCGGGTGGACACCGAATCCCTGGATCCCCTTACTCACCCGTGCGACGTGCTGGTGATCGGCGGCGGCATGGCCGGTTTGTTCGCCGCCGTAAAGGCCCACGACGCCGGAGCGAACGTCCTGCTGGTGTCCAAGGGACGGCTGGGTTCATCCGGGCAGACTCCTTTTGCCAAAGGCATATTCGCCTACGATCCGCAATCGGCCGGTGTTACCATCGACCAATTCGTGGCCGCCGTTTCCCGGTCGGCTCTGGGTAGCAACCATCCCGTTTTTACCCGGCAGTTGGCGGAACACTCCCGGGAACGGGTAGAAGAATTGAAGGCCTGGGGCTTTTTCGATTCCCCCCTCTATCACAACGCCTTCCGCACCCCCATCGATGCCCGGGGGATCCCGGTACTGGAACGGATCATGATCACCCATCTGCTGAAAGACGGGGACCGCATCGCCGGAGCCGCCGGGTTCAGTCTGGATGAACAGGAGGTCCATTTTTTCCAGGCCAAAAGTGTCATCCTGTGCACCGGCGCCGGCGGGTTCAAACCCAACGGTTTTCCCATCTGCGACCTGACCCACGACGGCACCGTCATGGCCTATCGCATCGGCGCCCGGGTGACGGGCAAGGAATGGAATGACGGCCATATCACCCAGGCGGAAAACCCCGCCGCCTGTTACGACGGCTGGCATGGTATGTTCGACCAGGTACCCTCCGTCACGAGCGTGGAAATTCACCACGATTTGGGAGTGGACCTGAACTACGCCGCCTACGT
>RFIZ01000189.1 GCA_003695105.1 Fidelibacterota bacterium | reverse complement strand
CTGAAGTTTGTATTTATTGATACCGGCTGCTTCTTCGAACATCCGTTTCCGGTCTTCGCCGTTATCAGACAGAATCTGCTCCACCATTTTCAATTCTATGACCGAATAGGCATCGGCTCCCATGCCGGTATCGACGAAGAGATCCATGATATCTTTCAAACGGCAGCTTTGCCGATTGAGGAAATATTCACTCTCTCCGTTCCGGTAAATCCGCCGTCCGATTTCCACGTCATTGTAGTCGATGGGCAGCTTTCCCGTGTTGTTATGCACTGTCAGGAAGACTTCACATACCCCCAGCGGTTTGATGCCGTCGGCCCCGTTGAAAATCACATCCTCCATCTTGCCGGAACGCAATACACTGTATTTCTGTTCTCCCAGAACCCAGCGAATGGCATCCACAATGTTGGTTTTCCCACAACCATTCGGGCCGACAATTCCGGTGATTCCTTCGCCAAAACGAAGGGTTACTTTGTCGGCAAATGATTTGAAACCGTGGATCTTGAGTTCAGATATATACATGGATGTCGCTCAGAAAAGAAGTCTCAATTTACATCATTTTTTCTGGGGGATCGTCGCTTTTATCCCGGCGGCCAGGTCATCTTCCGGCCGCCCAACAAATGGAGATGGATATGGTAGACCTCCTGACCACTGTCGCGGTTGCAATTGAACACGGTGCGATAACCCGATTGGTCGATCCCTTCCTGACGGGCCAAATGAACGGCCGCCTGAAAAATGGACTGCAAAACGGAGCCGTGAGCCGGCTGAAGATCATTGAGAGTTGGAATGTGTTCTTTGGGGATAATGAGGATGTGAGTCGGCGCCTGGGGATTGATATCACGAAAAGCCAACACGTCCTCCGATTCAAAGACTTTCGTTGCCGGTATTTCTCCGGCGATGATTTTGCAAAAAAGACAATCGTCCATCGCAGTCTCCCAAATTGATTGGAAAATTACAATGATTTCCGGTTGAACCGGAATGGAAGGATGTCATTTAACTATAAATTATTTCTTGTTTTCTATAATTTTTTTCCCATACACTTCCACCGGCTTCCATCCCATCAAACCCGCAAAAGGAGGTACCATGCAACCATCTGCCAAAATAGCCTTCACCGTAGTCGCTTTTTCCATCGTGTTCACCGCCTGCTCGGCACCCGACGGAGGATTTCTTTCTTCGGACGATCATCTTGCTGCGCCGGCAGGAACTTCCCTGTCCAAAATACCAGTCGGATACGGTGGTGAAATTTCATTCGCCCCCACCGGGACCCTCATCGTCCACCCCGATGGAAGCAGCTCAACCGCTCAGGTCGGGGATTGGGTCGAGTACGATGCCACTGTAAAAAATACCTTGGGTTCCCGTTTCAAACTGGATGTAGTCGGTGCAATTCATCTGGAAACTGATCCCACCATAGCTGTCACCATTCAAAATCCTGTGGCCGTCGAATTTTGGTACCATCAAGCCTGGGCACCCGTTAATGAAGACATGACGGTGTACACCAATACCATCCGCGTACAATCCGGTGGTTCCTGCACTCTGTTCACCAAATCCACCACCGTCCTGCGTTCCGGATTCAATGAAAATGAGTAATCAACTTTCGTTAGCATCTCCTCAGGGTCACACGCCCAACCCGGCCTGGCTGATTCCGACTCCACCGCGGCCCGTTACCCTGGGAGATATGACATCCGCCGTACCGGAATCTCAGTTCATGGAGCTTATCCTGGATCTCACCGAGGCCGAACTGTTACGAAACCAAACGCTGGCGGACTCCCTTGCGGACTTGGCTGCCGTCACCGATCCGGAGTTGCAACGACTCGTTTTTGCCGGCCTGGGTCACATCCACTCCATGTACGGGGACTACCTCAAAGCATTTGCGGCCTTTCACCGGGCTCTGAAAGGTCTGGATTCACTCCAATCGGGAGAAGCTCTGGCGTTTGTTTATTCCAGCTTGCAGAATTTATTGCGGAAACTGGGCCATCACCGGGCCACTGTGATCCTGGCGGAAGAGGCTCTGCGACTTACGACCAATGAACTCTTGCAATGGCGGATACGAGTCCAACGTGTCCTGGCGGACAAATACAGGTCCCATCCCGGCGAGGCGATTCAGGAACTGAACAAAGCCTGCCAGTACTTCCGATCCATCGGCAACCGCTTCCGGGAAGCACGGACCCGAAAACATATCGCCCATTTGTATGCCACCCAACGGAACTGGAAGCAAGCCCGGATTCAGTTCCGGCTGGCTCTGGAAACCGCCAAAGGCGAACATCGTCCCGATTTCGTTCACGAACTCAAGGGCGATTTGGCTTACCTGGACCACCTGGAAGGGAACCACCAGGCAGCCATCCGGCAATTGGAATCCCTGTCGCAGGAGGAATTGATTCCCTACCAGGAAGCGCTGGTGTATCAGAATCTGGGAGTCATCGAGGCCAGCCGAAAGCGATATCGCTCCGCCATTTCCTCCTTCCGGAAATCCCTGTCTATCACCTCCAAACATGGCATGCAGGAACTCCTGCTGGAGGATTTGTACCGGTTGGCGGTCCTGTACGAAAAAACGGGTGAATTGGGCACAGCAGGACAATTCTGGGCCCGAGCCCATGCCGCGGTAGTGAACGATCTCCGGATCGGCCTGCCGCTGACCCGGTTCCGTTCCCAGGTACTGGAAGAGGCTTTGGGTTTCTTCCATTCCCATTCGGACCTCAGCTCTGACCTGTCGGATCAGGATCCCTCTTCCCTCTTCCGGGGAACCCTGACAGAAAGCCGCACCGAATTTCAGAAAATCCTCCTGGCGCTTCATCTGACCGCCACACCCACCCAAAAACAAATCGCCCAAAAACTGGGTCTTACTCCCCGCTCCCTGCACCTGTATAAAAGCCGATGGAGGCTGGATCAACCGGACATTCGTGAAGAGGTATTATCCGATACCAAGCAGCGACGCTGGGTGGAAGGATTTCTCCGCTTCACCTGGAAAGATGCCACCCGCCAGTTTGAAGAACGTCGGATTCAACAGGCACTCCGGTTGCACGGTTTCAACAAGAAAAAGGCCGCTGCGGCACTGGGGATATCCTATCCCTCCCTGTTGACGAAAACCGGAAAAAAAGAGGAGCTGATTTGATGCCGTCAAACGAGGTGAAAGTACTCCTGGTCGATGATGATCCGGCCCTGATCACACTATTCCAATTTTACCTGAAGTCCAGGCTGGAAGGAAAAGTATTGACGGCCTTCAATGGGGCGGACGCCGTCGCCCTCTGTACCCGGGAATCTCCCGACCTCATCGTCATGGATTTGCACATGCCGGTCATGGATGGTTTGACCGCTATCCGGACCCTCCGCCGGCAGGGGTGCACGGCGCCGATTGTGGTCTTGTCTTCCTACACCTTTAAGGAAGGGGAAGAATGTTTCGAAGCCGGAGCCACCCAGGTGTTTCAGAAACCGATCCGGGAAAAGCGCTTTTTAGAGATTATTCAGCAGCACCTTCCAGCCGTGAGCTTTGCCTCTCAGGGAGAGTGGCTCTTCTGAGGGG
>RFIZ01000188.1 GCA_003695105.1 Fidelibacterota bacterium | reverse complement strand
GTCATAGGGAATGGAACGGATAATGGTATATCGCGGACCACAATTGGTGCAATTGATGAAGGGGTAGCGGTACCGGCGGTCGGACGGGTCGAACAACTCCCGCAGACAATCGGGACAGACGGCGGCATCGGGAGAGATGAGGGTATGAACCGGGTCTTCCTGACGAGAGGGTCGAATTGCAAAGGTAACGTCGCCGTTCGGGGGCAGAGTTTCGGTGGCGATGGTATCGATCAGCGCCAGGGGAGGAGCCGAAGCCCGGATCAGGTCGGGAAAGGACCGGACTGCCTCAGGTGAACCCTCGACTTCCAGGATGACCCCGGAAGCAGTGTTGGAAACCCATCCCGTCAGCTTCCGGTCCCGCGCCAGCCGGAAAACGAAAGGGCGAAACCCGACTCCCTGGACGATGCCATTGACGGTTATACGCAGTCGGGTTCGATCCATGTCGAGCCGGATCAAGGATTCTTAGTGGACCTGCTCCCGAATCCAGGTAATCCAGGCGTCCATCCCTTCCCCGGTCCTGGCCGACAAAGTCAGGAAGTTCAACCGGTGATTCACCTCCCGGGCGAAGGATTGACAGCGGTCAAGGTCGAAGTCCACGTAGGGAAGCAAATCCGTCTTGTTGATCAGACACAGGTCGGCTTCGGCAAACATGGTGGGGTATTTATGGGGTTTGTCATCCCCTTCCGTGACACTGATGATCACCACTTTGTGCGCTTCACCCAGATCGAAGAGCGCCGGACAGACCAGGTTGCCCACGTTTTCGATGATGAGCAGGGAATGGGCCGGCGGATCCAGAGATTTCAGCGCACGATACACCATTTGGGCATCCAGATGGCAACCGGTGCCCGTATTCACCTGCACCACCGGCACTCCGGTGGCATCGATCCGGTTGGCGTCCTGCATGGACTGCTGATCACCCTCGATCACCGTGACGGGCAGATCGTTTTGCAATCGGCGGATGGTTTCCTCGACGATGGTCGTTTTACCCGATCCGGGGGAACTGACCAGATTGAGCGCCAGGATTTGTCGGGCTTCCAAAAATCCACGGTTCCGTTCCGCCAGACGATTGTTTTCCGAGAGGACATCCTTCTCCACCGCAAGGATCCGTTCCCGGGAACCCTTCTCAGCACCGTGTTGATGCTCCGAACCATGGTCGTGGGAATGGGCGTGGTCCCCGTGGTGGTGATGGTGAGAGGAACGTTCTACCGCCTCCGCCTTGTCTCCCGGTTTTCGGATGGTCACCGTCTCATTCGGCTGGCCGCAGCCGCAGGTATCACACATGTGTTTCTCCTTTATTCGATGGAAATGGTTTTGACTCGCAATTCTTTTCCCTGCTCAATCACCACCTGAAAACTATGGCATTCAGGGCAGGTGACCAAGTAATGATCCGCGGCAAACCGCGCTCCGCATGTGTGGCAATGGCCGGCGGCAGGTACGGTTACGATCTTCAAATTCGCTTCCGCCAGCGGGGTGGAACGTTTGGCCGTCTCAAAACAAAATTCCAGCGCTTCCACCATCACTCCCGCCAGGGTGCCGATTTCCACTTCCACTTCCTTGATCCGACCGCCTCCGGCTTTGTGGGCTTCGGCGGCGGCCAGATCGCAAATACTGAGGGCGATGGACATTTCATGCATACCGAATGCTCCTTCCCATCAGGCAGTTCCAGCTCTGCGTCCCGTCCATGTCAAATCCTCCCGCGCAAGTAGGCCTGTCGCAATGGTTCGGGAAATTTTTCGATGGCGTATCGGAGCGCCGTCCGGGGCATGTCCCGGTAATGAGCGCGTAAAAATTCTTCTTCCGTCGGCCGGTGGCGATTCCCAATCTCCCGGAGCATCCATCCCACCGCTTTGTGGATTAAATCTTCAGGGTCATGAACCAGCTGCCCCGCCAGAGCCAGCGTGGTGGAAAAATCCCCCTTTTTGATGAAATGAAAGGTGGCCAGTACGGCGATCCGGCGCTCCCACAGCAGGGGCGACCGGGCCAGATCACTCAGCGGTGACCGGTCTTTATCCCAGAGCCAGGCTCCGACGATATGTTCGGCGGAGGTGTCCACCAGATCCCAGTTATTGATAAAGCGGGTATTCCGCAGGTAGAGCCGGTACACCTGTGCTCTGAGGTCGGGATTTTTCCGCCGGTAGAGACGAATCAGGAGCAGGAGCGCCACGAAACGTTCTTCGTGGATGGGAGACTGCAGCAGGTGTTCCGCCTCATCCAGGGTCGGCAGTTCGGTTCGTCCGGCCACCTGTCGTAAGTGGGGCACCCGAATCCCGTAGAAGCGATCCCCTTCCCCGTACTGACCGGGACCGGTTTGAAAGAATCGGGCCAGGTTTTGGGCCCGGACCGGGTCGGCCAGGTCCCGAAGTTGTTCTCGCAGCCGGTTTATTGCGGACATGATTCTTCCAACCAAACCGGTTCACCTGACGCCGGTTCTTCCAGCAGGGCCAGAGTAGCCTTGAGGACACGGATTTGTTGCGCCGCATCGCCGGGGCAGCCCAGCGTCTGTCCCCGTTTTAACCGTGTAGCCGTGCTCCGGGGTGGCCGAACCAGACGCAAAATGGCCCCCTGCCAGGATGTCACCGCACAGGGTAGTCCATCCGACTCCAAGGCCCGGGCGATCAGTCCCACGGACTGAGTACACAGGGGTCAGGACGGTACCAACAGGGCCGCCTCCGCTTCCATCATGCGAACCTGGTCCCGGATCTGCGGGATCAGCTGGCGAAGGACCCGCCGAATGTCCGGCTGGTACCCCATGAAACTGATCCAGGACTCGGTCACCGAACCCAGAAATCCCTCCTGCACAAGCTCCCGGAGCCGATCAAGAGGTATCAGGACATTGCGGTCGGCCTCCACGTACCGGTGATCGTAATGGTCATGGGCGAATTGCAGGCGTCCCGGGTCCGTGTCGGCAGGCAACAGCCGAAGGGAATAGTCTCCCAACAGAGAAGCGGCCTGGAAAGGAAGTTGACAAGTGGGGTCATAAGCCCCGGCGGACGAAATGAGAACCAGGCGGGTGTTTCGCAGCCGAACCGGTTCAGCCGCCGGACCGGGCCGATTTCGGATATACCGGTACAGCTTCCAATCCGGCTGTCCCTTCCGGCGGAGGGCCGCAAGCCACCGGCGGGTATATTCCTGCCCCCACTGGCGTAGATCTTCGGCCATACTGCTTTTCACCGCCGTCATACTCCCTTCCAAAAAGTACTGTTCCTTGCTGACTCCCGTGTGTAATTTTCCTCAAACGGTTGCCCGTCAAATTACAGTGACGAAAGAAGGAGTTGCATGTTAAAACGTATCCTCATTCCGCTGGACCCCAGTCCCTACACCGACAATGCCATTCAGATTGCGTCCCTGATGGGCCAAAACCTGGGCGCAGAATTGACCGGCATGGTCATTCTGGACATCCCCGGTATTGAAAAAAGTATCGGTCCCGTCCCTCTGGGGGGACTGTACTATGCGGACAAGCTGGAAGCCCAGAAGGAGGCGGAAGCCCGGGCGAGGATCGATGCCCTCCTGGAAAAATTCCGCCGGGTCTGTGAACAGCAACAAGTCCGCTACCAGGAAGCCCGGGTACAAGGCAGTCCCAGTACCATGATCCTGGAGGAATCCAATTTCTATGATGCGGTGATCATGGGCATGAAAACCTATTATCATTTCGAGAGCCAGTCCGGCGAAGGGGATTCCCTGGCGGAAATCCTGGATCATTCGATTACTCCGGTCTACGCCGTACCCCGGGACATTCAGCTTCCGGATCTCAGTCAAGAACGAATCAAGGTGTGTATCGCCTTCGACGGTAGTTTTCCTTCCGGACGGGCCTTGCAACGCTTTGCCCAGCTGGCTTTACCGGACCTCATGGATGTCACCCTGCTCACGTCCCAATCCGATCACAACCTGGGCGATCACCTCCTGAATCAGGCCGAAGCCTATCTGCAGGCCCACGGCTTCACATCGATCCAAAAAGTTTGTACCCCAACCGGGATTATCAAAGCCATCGATACGGAATACATCGACTCCCATCACCTCTTTGTCGTGGGAGCCCATTCGAAGCGGGGACTGTTCGATTTCGCCCTCGGAAGCCTGACCCATCATCTCCTCAAGTTGGACAAACGTCCCGTATTGATCGGCCAATAGGATGGATTCGTTCCCTGCTTGTGGGTGTGGTCTAATTGTTGTTAAACTGTTTTAATTGAAACGGAAATGGATTGAATCCTAGCCTTGTGGAAAACGAAACCAAAAAGCCCAAGAAATACCTGATAACGCTGCGCTGGTTCGTGGAAAGTGATGAGGAACTGACCGATGAAAAGGTGCTGGAACTCCTACAGCATAAAAAATCGGGAAAACGGTCGTGTGAAGGATGCCCCACTCGTCACGCCCACGGCTATGCCGTCTTGGACCATGAAGATTTCATGCCCAATAAACCCACCTATATTTCCACCCGGGAGATCCAGGACGAATCCTGAACATTCATCCGGTTCCGTTCAGTCGGGGCGCCCCTTCCCCCACTCCTCTTCCTGACCGCCTATGTCTGAAAAAACCAAACTCTGGTATCTTCAGAACTTCAATCTCTTCGAAGGCGTCAAGCCGGACATGATGAAAATGATGGAAGAAAAGACGCACATGACCCGGAGCGGGAAAAAAGAAATCATCTATTTCCCGGAAGAACCGAGTGACACGATTTATTTTCTGAAGGAAGGCAAAATCAAAATTTCCCGGTTAACCGAGGACGGTCGCAGCATGACTCTCCAACTGCTGGGTCCGGGAGAAATCTTCGGCGAAAGCAGTCTTCTGGGGCAGGAAAAACACGAAAACATCGCCGAAGTGGTGGAAGACGCCCTGATCTGCTCCATCAGCAAGGACCAGTTTCAGGAGATGATGAACGAAAATCCGATGTTGACCCGCAGCGTCCACAAATTCATTGGATTCCGGTTGCGGAAGATTGAATCTCATCTGGAAGACCTGGTATTTAAAAACGCCCGGGAACGGGTGGAATCCTTCCTGAAGCGCTATGTGCGCACGTTCGGGAAAAAAATGGTGGACGGCTGGCGGGTACGCCCCTTTCTCACTCATCAGGAAATTGCCGATCTCACCGCCACTGCCCGACAGACCGTAAACACCATTTTGAATGACCTGGTTCAGGCCGGCACTATCTCCTATTCCCGGCGCTATTTCCACGTCCACGATCCCGGCTGGCTCCAAGAATCCTGATTTGTCCGGGTCATGACAGTTCCATGCCGGGAAAACGGCATAGACTCGTTGTGTATGAAAACTGAGAAACCCATCCAGGTCCAATTGATCACCCGGTCTCATTGCTCCCTGTGCACGCAGGTTCAGACTCAACTGGAACAAATCCTTCGGAATTATCCCGAGGT
>RFIZ01000187.1 GCA_003695105.1 Fidelibacterota bacterium | reverse complement strand
CGGGTGGTCTGGCTCAAACCGGAGCGCCATGAATACAAGTTTGTCATCGATGGGGAGGAAAAGATCGACCCGGCCAATCCGGTTTTCGTATCCAATAATATCGGAGGCTGGAATTCCATCCTGGATCTGCGGGACCAACGGGAAGCACCGGCCGGCAAATTTTGGAAAGGGAGGGCTGACGGATCAAGATTGACCTTTCAGTATCAACCGCCGGAAGACGGAGCCCGGCCGGCCCAGATCTGGGTCACTCTCAACAACCGGCGGCTCCATCCGGACCAGGTGGATCCCCAGCCTGACGGCAGCGTGACCGTCCGCCTGCCGAAAGGGGCCCAGGGAACCCTGCGGGTGACCGGTCTGGATGCCCAGGGCCGGGCGATCCCGGAAAACATTACCCTGTTGCGCCAGGGACAACCTCTCAATCCGGCCAACGCCGGCGATGACTGGCACTTTACGGTTCTCTATAACCTGATGATCGACCGATTTCACAACGGGAACCCGGACAATGATCGGCCCATTGCAGATCCCCGCCTGCCGGATTTGGCCAATTTTCTGGGAGGGGATCTGGCCGGAATTACGGAAAAAATCCGGGACGGATACTTTGATCGCCTGGGGATCAATGCCCTCTGGATTTCACCGGTGCAGCGGCAACCGGATTCGGCCTATGCCGAATATATCGAACCCCACCGGGTGTATACGGGCTATCACGGCTATTGGCCCGTCCTGCCCCGGACCGTGGATCCCCGGTTCGGGACGGCCCAGGATTTACAGAACCTGGTCGCTACCGCCCACGCCCACGGGATCCGCGTCCTCCTGGATCTGGTGACCAATCACGTCCACGAAGAACACCCCTATTACCGGGAGCATCCGGAATGGTTCGGTTCTGTGCGTCTGCCTGACGGAACCATGAATATTCGCAACTGGAGTGAGGAAACCCGGCTTACCACCTGGTTCGATACGTTCCTGCCTTCCTTCGATTATCCCCATCATCCGGAGGCCATTCGCCAGGTGGTGGCAGATGCTCTCTGGTGGCTGGATACCTTCGATTTGGACGGATTCCGTCAGGATGCCGTCAAACATGTACCGCACACCTTCTGGAAAACCCTCACGGCGGAGCTGAGACAGCACGACCCTGCCCGGACCCTGTATCAGATCGGGGAAACCTTCGGCTCCGACGAATTGATCCTCAGTTACGTCAATCCGGCAGAGTTGGATGCCCAGTTCAATTTTTCCATCTATTTCAATGCCCGGGGTCATTTCGTAGCCGATGAAACCGATTTTCAACCCCTGTGGGAGGTGATGGAAACCAATCTGGCGGTGATGGGACCGGTACATCTCATGGGAAACATTACCTCCAGCCACGATCAGTTGCGCTTCATCGGATTGGCCGACGGTCAGGTTCAGTTCAGTGATGACGGGACCCGGCGGGCGTTGGAAGACCCGCCGGGTCCGGTGCGCCATCCGTCCAGTTATCGAAAACTGGCTGCCTTCCACGCCTTCAACCTGGCCCTGCCGGGCATTCCGGTCATTTATTATGGCGATGAAATGGGCCTCATGGGAGCCGGTGACCCCGGAAATCGCCGTCCCATGCGTTTCGAAGGGGATTGGACCGGAGCGGAACGAACCTTGTTCCGGACGGTCCGTCGCCTGTGCCGGTTGCGCCGGACCCATCCGGCCCTGGCTCTGGGCGATGTCCGGCTGGTGTATGTTCAGGGGGCTACCCTGTTTTTTCTCAAACAGTACTTTTCCGAACGTCTCCTGATCGGTTTCCACCAGTCACCGGATACAATATCCGTGACCCTGGGCCTGGATCCGGAAGTCACCCGTCTGAGGGACCTGATGGAGGACCGGGACGTCCCGGTGAAGGACGGCCGCGTCCGCCTGACGCTGCCGCCCTATGCCTTCGTCTATTACAGCCTGGAATAACCTTTTGACCCGGGTGCTCGTGTGGCCTGGATCACAGGAACCTGTTGAGAATGGGTCTAAGTTCAGCCGTTCGTACAACCGGTTTTTTGACAACGCTTACCCAGTTCTCTCGTAAAGTGCACTTCAACCTCTGTTGTTGATCCTTCGGTTTCCACCCTCCAAAACCGAAGGCGAAGTATCCGGATGTAGCGAACACGAGGCCAGCGCCCCGGGTTGATGATCATTGCCCTCCTTGGATCTTTCTCACCCAATAATGATCATGCCCGGGGTTCTCGTTTTTCGGCCCCTCCTGATTGGTCAGCCCACCCTTCCTTCCCCTCAACCCGCCGATTCATCACCACAGCTGACTTGACCGATATTTGTAATCAAAGTTAACATTATTCATATGAAACGTTATCTGCTTTTACTGTATTTGGTGCAAGCCGCCCTGGGGGGAAGCGGGACGGAGGCCTGGACTTGGCTCGGGCGAGCAGCCGACACCCCCCGTCTGCCGGAACTGGAAGACGGCTACGGAGTGGTCTTCCGGGATGTGAACGGCGATCGGTTTCCCGACCTGTATGTGGTTCGCTTCCGGAATCTGAATCGTTTGCTCCTGTTCAACCCGCGCCAGGGGGACTGGCAGGACCGCACCATTCCGTCCGGTTTGGGGGGAGATTTATTTCCCGGACGCCTGACCAATCTGGAGTTGGGAGCCTGGGTGCTGGATTTGGACAATGACGGGCTTGATG
>RFIZ01000186.1 GCA_003695105.1 Fidelibacterota bacterium | reverse complement strand
GTGGAAAGGTAGTGACCCTGTCCGATTCCTCTGGCTCCATCTACGATCCCGACGGCATCGACCGTGAGAAACTGGCTTTCGTCATGGAATTGAAAAACGTGCGCCGGGGACGCATCAAGGAATATGCGGAAAAGTTCGGGGTGGAATACCTGGACGGCGCCCGTCCCTGGAGCGTGGAATGTGACGTGGCTTTGCCCTGCGCCACCCAGAATGAAATCAACGGCGAAGAAGCCCGGACTCTGGTTAAGAACGGCTGTATCTGCGTGACGGAAGGAGCCAACATGCCCTCCGAACCGGAAGCCATCGATGTGTTCCAATCCAGTCAGATTCTGTTCGGACCCGGCAAAGCCGCCAACGCCGGCGGTGTGGCTGTATCAGGGCTGGAGATGAGCCAGAACAGCATGCGCCTCTCCTGGAGCCGGGAAGAAGTGGATGGGAAACTGCATTCCATCATGAAAAACATCCACGAAGCCTGTGTCCGGTACGGATCGGAAGACGGGTATGTGAATTACGTCAAGGGCGCCAATATCGCCGGATTCATCAAGGTAGCCGATGCCATGCTTGATCAGGGTGTGGTCTGAGATCGGATACCTCGAATCTGAAGGGGCTCGGCTGAGCCCCTTTTTTGTTAGATCCCGGTGGACTCCTCCTCATCCATGATTTCTTCCTCCGGTAGGGGAGGACGCACGACCACTCCTTCTCCTTTCTCCCCGTTGATCCGGACTTCCACCGGCCGTTTCAACTGGTAGCAGGAAGCATAGGTCAGCTCGCGGATGGCCGTCTGTCCCCGAATCCAGTCGTAATTGAAGAAATCCTGTGGGACCTTGTGACTGATGGTCAGATAGCCGATGCGCATGCTGGTAACATTCTGAAAGAAATGACTGCCGAAGGACGGGTCGATGGGGAGATCCTCCAACCCCAGTTCCACGATGACCCGCGCTTTCGAGATTTGATTCCAGTTCACCGGTATGCCCAGCCAGGGATCGGCCGTGCCCCAGCGACCGGGACCGATTAAAATGTAGCCGTGCTTGTCCGGGATGAGGTTATTGAGAGTTTCGATTTCCCGGGCGATGAGATTCGTTTTGGCGGTATCGAATAAATGGGGATGGACCAGAACGATATAGTCCAGGCCGTCGATAATGCCGTTTCCCAGGGCGATGGAACTGCGGGCCACCGTTTCACCGGACACGCCCGTTTCCACCGTCTCCGTTTCGATGGTGCTGATGGCCATGGGTTTGATTTGCAGTAAGCAAAATTCCGGTTTCCGGTTCCGGTCCCGGGGCAGATTGACAGCAAATTCCAGCTCCACCGGACCACCCAATGACCGTTCGCCGATTCGAAGTAGATCCTTCAGAATATCGGCCAGGGGAAATTGATTGTATTTCAGAACGGGAGCAAAGGTGACGACCCGGGTGCCGTGATAATGGAGGGAGTCCCGAATCACATTATCATCCGCCACCAGGGTGCTTCCCACCCATTTCAGGGCCCCGTCCTCTTCGGCATCCTGTAACGAATACGAAGTTAGGTTCCCTTCTTCACCGCCATGGGTGGGATCCTTTTTCCCGTTCATAGTGAGGGCGTAAAATTTGTGTTGGGAAGATTCCAGGGTTGCTTTGATGGAAAAAAACTGGGGAATGATCTGGGGATAGTGGGGGGAAAACCGTAACACCTGTCCGCCCTCCACTACCGTTCGGCCGAAACCCAGGGCGATATTAGCCACACCTTCTTCCCGTTTCATGTAGGAAACAGGGTAATAGTTGATGCTTTGGGCCGTTCCGGCGATGGTAGGGTAATAGCGGTTCCCGTAGCGCTGCCCGACCAGTTCCATGATCAGCACTGCCATTTTTTCCTCTTCGTGTCGATGAATAGAGGCATCGATGAACGCCTTAGCTTCGCTGAAAAACATGGAAGCGTAGATGGACTTGATGGCATTACAGAGCTGGTGGAAGCGCACTTCCTCCCGGGGGTCGCTGTTGGGTAACATGAAGGTGGCGTAAAGACCGGAAAGAGGTTGATATTGAGAATCTTCCAGAATGCTGGAGGACCGGACCGCCAGGGGGAAATGAATTTTTTCCACCAGATGGTGCAACAAATCCTGGATATCTTCCGGCAGTTTTCCCTTGCGGAATTTTTTCAGGATGGCCTCATCCGTCTTTTGGGATAGAGCCACGGACCATAGCTGGTTATCGGTCATGAACCGGTCAAACACGTCCGTGGCTACCACCAGGACTTTTGGAATCCGGATTTGAATGCCCGGAAAGCGTTGTTCGAAATTTTCCTTTTGCAGAATGGAATTGAAGAAGGCCAGTCCCCGGGCCTTCCCTCCCATACTTCCGTGACCGATCCGCATGAAATGAGTGGACAGAGGGTGGATGGATCGATTGAATTCAACGATGCCTGTTGGACGGGCTTCGGTGGTGTAATCCAGCATGGCTTTTATGAGGCGTTTTTTCCGATCCTGTGCCGAAAGATTCTTGTCGTCCTTTAAAGCCCGCACAATGGAAGCCAACTGAAATTCCCCCCGGGCGGCCAGCCAGTTGGAGAAATGATTGCTGGATGCGTGGTAAGCCACCGATTTGGCGGAAATTTTCGGCAGGGTTTCCACCATTTCTTCCAGACTGGAAACGGACGTGATTTTACGCCCGCTGGGATACCGAAAAACGAAATCACCGAAACCGAAATTGTTCAAAATGAACCGCCGGATGTCCTGAAGAAGGGTAGGAGAGGTCTTATGCAGGAATTCGGTGCCCATCTGCCGGGCTTCCTCCTCCCGCCGTTTATCCGAACTTTGGAGAACGATGGGCATGGCCGGTTCGAACGTGCGCACATATTCGGTAAACTGCAGCCCGGCGGTTTTTTCCATGACCCCTTGCTTGGGAAAACGGATATCTGAAATGATGCCGATGATGTTGTTACAATAGTCGTCAAAATATTTTTTCGCTTCCTCATAGGATGAAGCCAGAAGAATCTTGGGGCGGGCCCGGAGATGCAATAGACGGGTGCTGGTTTTCAGCGATTTGCTCACCAGAGAGCGGGTATGGTAGAGGATTTCCTGGTAAATCAGGGGCAGAATACTGGAATAATAGCGGGGTGTGTCTTCAATAAAAATAATGGCCCGGACATCTCCATACAGGATATCCCGGCGGGCATTCCGGGTGTCCTCCACATATTTGATCAGGGCCAGCAGAACGTTGGCATGTCCTGACCAGACGAACGCCTTATCGATCAGCGGCGGATCGGCCTGGAGGGCGGGTTGGAAGGGCTTGAGTTCGGATTCATCGTAGGCCAGAAGCACCACGGGTTTCCGGGGATATAATTTCCGGATTTTTTCGGCCAATTTGACCGGACTCATGTCGGCGATCCTGGTCATGAGCAGAATCAGGTCGAATTTGCGTTTGGTGACGATTTCCAACGCCTTCTTCCCGGTATAGGCTTCCCATACCCGGGGGGGATAGCTGAAATTGAGTCCCAGGTATTCCTGCAGGATCTGTTCCGTCAAACGGCCGTCTTCTTCCAGGATGAAGGCGTCGTACGGGCTGGCCACCAGGAGAATTTCATACACCCGGTGGAGCATGAGATCCTGGAAATCCAGTCGCTCACGATGATTGTTTTTCTGTCGTGGCACGGCTAACTTTTCTTCGTAGTTGAATTCGTCAATTGACGGTGTGAAGTCTAATCAAGATCGATGACAAAAACATCACTTAAACGAAAACCGGGTCGAATGCGGCCGATTTGGGAGGCCGGAATCAATCTTTTGTTTCCCCCTTTCTGTTTTCATTGTCACACCTGGATCGATGAGAAACCGGCCCCCATTCTCTGTCATGATTGCCGCTCTCGCCTGGTGGCTTATGGTCACGCTGATTTACGGCCGGAAATTTTACATCGGGACGGCATCGACCGGGTCTATTCCGGTTGGGAATATGGTCCTGAAATTCAGACAGTAATTCATTCCTTGAAGTATGAGGATTATGCTAAATTTGGATTTATGTATGGTCAAGAAGTTATTCGTCTGCTTCCGGACGGAGTGTTTTCCTCCTGCGATCAGATTGTTCCGGTCCCTCTCCATCCGACCAAACAACGGGATCGGGGCTATAACCAGTCCGACTGGATCGCCCGGGGTGTGTCCGAAGCCACAGGAATCCCGGTCAATCGATCTCTCCTGCGCCGGACAAAATTTACCCGCTCCCAAACCACTCTGAATGCGGCCGAACGAAAACGAAATATGGAAAACGCTTTTACCGTACATGGGAAGACCCTGCCGGAGCACGTGTTGATCGTCGATGATGTCATCACCACCGGTTCGACAGTCTCTTCTTTGGCCTGTGTCCTGAAACAAAACGGGGTCCGGTCGGTATCCGTACTGACCCTGAGCCATCCCCGGGATTGAGGAATTTGTATGGTACGCTCGATTAAATCCTTTGCTTTGAAGAATAAACGGGTGCTGTTGCGATTGGACCTGAATGTGCCCCTCCGGGACGGGGCGGTCGCCGATGACTTTCGCATTCACGCCGCTCTCCCCACGATGCAATATTGTCTCGAATCCGGAGCTTCCCTGGTAATCATGTCCCACCTGGGTCGTCCCAAAGGACAGGTTAAACCGGATCTGAGTTTGATCCCGGTGGGTGAGAAAATCGCCGAAATTCTGGAAATGCCCATCAAATTTTCTGATGACTGCATTTCGGAGGACGCCCTGGACGTTTCTCTGGGACTGAAACCGGGAGAAATTCATTTGCTGGAGAACCTCCGGTTTCATGAAGAAGAAACCAGCAACGATCCCGTTTTTTCGGAACGCCTGGCGCATCATGGACAGATCTATATAAACGACGCCTTTGGTACGGCCCATCGGGCACACGCCTCCAATGTAGGCGTGGCCAAACAGTTCAGTTACAAAGGCATCGGCTTCTTGATTGAAAAAGAACTGCGCTACCTGGAAAGTGTGGTTCAACGTCCCGAACGGCCCCTGACCATGATTCTCGGCGGCGCCAAGATCGATACCAAACTGGCCCTGATCGATCGGTTTGCCGAGCAGGCGGATTATTTGCTGATTGGAGGGGGAATGGCCTTTACTTTCCTGCAGGCCCTGGGCCATTCCGTAGGGAAGAGTCTGGTGGATCCTTCCATGCTACGCACCGCAACGAAAATCCTGCAACGGGTCCAATCCCAGCGCGCCAAACTGCTCTTTCCGCTGGATGTGGTCACCGCACCTTCCCTGGAAGACGGGGATCGGGCCGAAGAACATCCGGTAGAGGCGATTCCCGAGACGGCGATGGGATTGGACATCGGTTCCCGAACGGTGAGCCTGTTTCAGGATATTATTCATAACTCAAAAACGATAATCTGGAACGGACCGCTGGGGGTTTTTGAACAGCCTGGATTTGACCAGGGCACCCGCGCCATTG
Organism: Fidelibacterota bacterium; assembly: GCA_003695105.1. Classification (GTDB taxonomy): domain Bacteria; phylum Fidelibacterota; class Marinisomatia; order Marinisomatales; family J089; genus J089. The sequence goes on along the minus strand of RFIZ01000186.1, from coordinate 299 downwards.
CCCAGACCCTGGCAGAATTGAAGGAGGGTGAACAGATCACAGTCATCGGTGGAGGGGATACGGCTGCAGCGGTTAAACATTTTGGTCTGATGACCGAGATGAGTCACGTCTCTACCGGGGGAGGGGCCAGTTTGGAATTACTGTCCGGCAATCGTTTGCCGGCGATCATTGCTCTGGAGACCGCATGAAAATACGACCGATTGTTGCCGGCAACTGGAAGATGAATTTTACCCCTTCCGAGGCCACTCTTTTCGTCGACAAATGCCGGAATATGCTTTTGAATATCGAAAGGGCTCAGG
>RFIZ01000185.1 GCA_003695105.1 Fidelibacterota bacterium | reverse complement strand
GGCTGCTCCATCCCCTGGATCCGGGTCCGGAACAGTCGCTGGACACTGGTCCGATTCAAATCACTGATCATTTCCTGGAAAAAGCGGAACCCTTCCGACTTGTATTCCAGCAGCGGATCCTTCTGACCATAGGCCCGGAGATTGATGCCTTCCCGCAACTGGTCCATGGCATAGAGGTGGTCTTTCCATTTTTCATCGATGGTCCGGAGAATCACGAAACGCTCGAAACTGCGCATGATTTCCGGCGGAATCAAACTTTCCCGGGCGGCATACACGGCATAGGCCTGATCGACCAGATAATCCCGGAATTGCTCCAGGGTGAATTCGGGACCCAGGGCCTCCCGAATGGCTCCCGGCTCCACATCCACCAGGATGTGGGAAGAAAAGATCTGGCGGAGGGAATCCCAGTCCCAGTTATCCGGCGCCGTATCCCGCAGCAGATCCAACTCGTCATCGATGAAATCCCGGATGAATTCCATCACCGTGGATTTCATGTCCTGGCCGTGGAGAGCCTGATTTCGCAAATCATAGACCACCTGACGCTGCTGATTCATGACGTTGTCATATTCCAGCAAATGTTTGCGGATCCCAAAGTTGCGGGTTTCCACCTTTTTCTGGGCATTGGAAATGGCTCGGGTCACCATCTTGGCGGTGATGACTTCCCCTTCTTCCACTCCCAGGCGATCCATGATGGCGGCCACCCGTTCGCTGTTGAACAACCGCATGAGATCATCTTCCAGGGAAAGATAGAAGCGGGACGATCCCGGATCTCCCTGGCGACCGGAACGACCCCGCAGCTGTAAATCGATGCGCCGGGACTCGTGGCGTTCCGTTCCGATGATATGGAGGCCTCCCAATTCCTTGACCCCTTCCCCCAGTTTGATATCCGTACCCCGCCCGGCCATATTGGTGGCGATCGTCACGGCTCCTTTTTGACCCGCCCGGGCGACGATCTCCGCCTCCCGCTGGTGCTGTTTGGCGTTCAGCACATTGTGGGGTATCCCCCGGCGTTTCAACATCCGGGATAACAATTCCGATACTTCGACCGTAATCGTACCCACCAGCACCGGTTGGCCCCGTTGATAACAGTCGGCGATCTCCTCAATGACTGCATTGTATTTTTCCCGTTTGGTTTTGTAGACCAGATCATCATGATCGATCCGGCGCACGGGCCGGTGTGTGGGGATCACCGTCACATCCAGGTCGTAGATGGAACCGAATTCTTCCGCTTCGGTTTCGGCGGTGCCGGTCATGCCGGATAGTTTGTCATACAATCGAAAATAATTCTGAATGGTGATGGTCGCCAGTGTCTGGGTTTCCCGTTCGATGGTCACATTTTCCTTGGCTTCCAGGGCCTGGTGTAAGCCTTCACTATACCGCCGTCCGGGAAGGACCCTACCGGTGAATTCATCCACAATAAGCACTTTGCCGTCCTGAACCACATAATCCACGTCCTTTTCGTACATGACATAGGCCCGCAGCAATTGATTGATATTGTGAATCTTGCCGCTGCGTTCGGCATGGAGCTGATAGGCTTTCTCCTTGGCCTCTACCTTCTCAGTCGGGGACAGGCTATCATCCTGCTCGATTTCGGATATCATTTCCCCCAAATCCGGTATCACAAACGTGTCCGGATCGTCAGGGGCCAGTACCTTACGTCCCTTATCAGTGATGTCAATGATATGGGTCTTCTCTTCAATGCTGAAGTACAGATCTTCGTCGACTTCGTGGAGTCGTTTATCCCGCATGTAGGCCGATTCCACATTGTGAGCCAGCTTGATTGTCCCCGGTTCCTGGAAAATTTTCATCAATTGCCGGTGTTTCGGCATCCCGCGCTGGGCTTGAAGGAGGTACAATCCGGCTTCATCTTCCTTGCCGTCTTTCAGACATTGTTCCGCTTTCCGTACCAGTTCGGACACCAGGGCAGTCTGTTTCCGCACCAGGTTTTGGACGGCGGGTTTGAGAGTGGTGAAGGTTGTGTCGGTTGGAGCATCCACCGACCCGGATATGATCAGAGGTGTGCGAGCCTCATCAATCAGAACGCTGTCCACCTCATCCACAACGGCATAGGCATGTCCTCGTTGCACCTGTTCTTCGGGTGTAAGGGACATATTATCCCGGAGATAATCGAATCCGAATTCATTATTCGTCCCGTAGGTGATATCACATGCATAGGCCCGGCGCCGTTCGTCATTGTCCATGGAATTCAGGATATATCCCACGGTCAATCCCAGACGTTTATAGATCTGTCCCATCCATTCCGCATCCCGGCGGGCCAGGTAATCGTTCACGGTGATAACGTGGACACCGCGGCCTGTCAGGGCGTTGAGGTAGATCGGCATGGTGGCCACCAGCGTCTTGCCTTCCCCCGTTTTCATTTCCGCAATCTTGCCGCGGTGCAGAACAATTCCGCCGATGATCTGTACGTCATAGGGGACCATGTCCCAGGTGACGGTCTGTCCGGTGACTTTCCAGGATTCGCCGACCATCCGGCGACAGGTATCCTTCACCATGGCAAAGGCTTCCACCAGATGGTCATCCAGGGCTGCATTCTCTGCCGCCAGGACCTGTTTCTTGAGTTCCTCCTTATCCAGGTTCCTGGACTCCAGTTCGTTCCGGGTCTGTTCCCGCCGCTGAATTATATCTTCCCGCATGGCCTGGGTTCGCTGAACCAGTTCCTCGTCCGTCTTGTCCCGGAGGGTTTCCGCAAAGGCATTGATCTCTTCCACCAGCGGCCAGAGAGCTTTGACCTCGCGCTCTGATTTGGTTCCAAAGAGTTTGGTAAGAATGTTTTGTATCATAGGTTACTTCACATTGGGGGCCGAAATTACGGAAATATACGATGATCCCTTACGACAGTTTCCGTTTTCCGCCTGCGGGATCCCGGCCGGGACAGATCGGTGTCAGTCGGATGGAGGCCGGAATCCTTTCCGTTGGGTTTCCTTGTAGATGGCATCCAGGATCCCATTGACAAATCCGGAGCTTTCTTCCGTGCTGTATTCCTTGGCGATTTCAATGGCTTCGGCAATGGACACCTTGGGGGGCACATCCTCGATGAAAAAGATTTCAGCGATCGCCATTTGCAGTATCAATCGATCCAGCAGGGCGACCCGTTCATAATCCCAGTTCTGGAGATGATCCCGGATGACCTGTTCCAACCAGAACCGGTGATCCCAGACGGCTTGCAACAATTGATGGACGTAATCCCGCCCCGGTTTTTCGAAACTGTACCGTTCCCATAAATCCCGAATGACTTTTTCCGGTTCCTCCCCGCTGATGGCCAGGGCGTACAATCCCTGGAAGACGGCTATCCGGGCCAGGCGTCGGGGATGAGGGTGTTTATTTGTGGTCACGTTTCTGCATGGGATTTTGACGGGGCAGATAGATGTTTTTCAGCCGGGCCAGAGCTTCCATCCGCTGTTCCGCGACTCGGTTGGCCGCGATATAGGTAGCCACATTTTCATCTTCGGCCAGGTTGAAAATGGACATCAGGGTATCATAGATCCCTTCCGTCTGTTTGAACGCCCGTTCACGATTGTAGCCCTCGATTTCATTGGCCACATTGATCAACCCGCCACCATTGATGGCGTAATCGGGAGCATACAAAATCCCTTTTTCCGCTAACCGGGGACCGTGCACTGATTCGGTTTCCAGCTGGTTGTTGGCGGCCCCGGCGATGATGGAGCATTTCAGACGATTCAGGGTATCATCGTTGATGGTGGCTCCCAGGGCACAGGGGGCATAGATATCCATATCCACATCGTAGATCGCATCCGGTTCTACTACCTCAGCCTTGAATTCTTCCGCCACTTTTTTCAACGCTTCCCGATCTACGTCGGTCACGATCAGTCGGGCTCCTTCCTTGGCCAGATTCTTACACAGGTTGTACCCTACGTGACCCAGCCCCTGCACGGCGACGGTCAACCCCGCCAGACTTTCCCGGCCCAGCGCCTTTTTGACGGCGGCTTTCATGCCCACATAGACCCCGTAGGCGGTTACAGGACTGGGATCGCCGCTGCCTCCCAGGGCCCGGGAGATACCCGTGACATAGCGGGTTTCCATGCGAACCCATTCCATGTCCTTGACGCTGGTCCCCACATCTTCGGCGGTGATGTAGCGTCCGCTGAGACCTTCTACGAACCGACCGAACGACCGGAACAGGAGTTCCGATTTATCGGTCTTGGAATTTCCGATGATCACGGCCTTCCCGCCGCCCAGATTCAGGTTGGCGATGGCGGCTTTGTAAGTCATGCCCCGAGCCAGGCGCAATACATCCCTCAGGGCGTCACCTTCGGTGGAATAGGGGTACATCCGGCATCCGCCCAAGGCCGGACCGATGGTGGTATCGTGAATGGCTATGATGGCTTTCAATCCTGAATTTTCATCGTTGCAGAACACCACCTCTTCGTGGCTTCTTTTTTCCATGGCCTCAAACACTGTCGGCATACTAAACCTCCCTGTTTACTCTCAGTTCGTTAGGAATTTTTCAATATCTCCCGGGCAATCACCAGTTCCTGAATTTCGGAGGTGCCCTCATAGATTTGTGTGATTTTGGCATCTCTCATCAGACGCTCCACCCCGAATTCCTGCATGTAGCCATAGCCTCCGTGGATTTGCACACATTCCCGGGCGGCCTGCATGGCGGTCCTGGACGCATAAAGTTTCGCCATGGCGGCTTCTTTGATATAGGTCTGATGCTGGTCTTTCAGAAAAGCGGCCCGGTGAACCAGCAACCGGGAAGCGTCCACTTCCGTGGCCATGCGGGCGATTTTGCTCTGAATGGCTCCGAATTCCGCCAAAGTCCGGCCGAATTGTTTCCGTTCTTTTGCATAGGACACACTGTGGTCCAGGGCTGCCTGAGCGATACCCAGAGCCTGAGCCGCAATCCCGATACGTCCCCCATTGAGGGTGTGCATGGCGATCCGAAAGCCGTCTCCTTCCTGACCGATTCGGTTCGCCTCGGGTACCCGGCAATCCTGGAAGTACAACTCACAGGTATCGGATCCCCGAATGCCCAGTTTATCCTCTTTCTCCCCCGTCGTAAAACCCGGGGTCCCCTTTTCCACGATGAAGGCCGAGATGCCTTTGTAACCGATCCCCTTGGTCGTGAGACAAAACAAAATGACCAGGTTGGAATTGATTCCGTTGGTGACCCAGTTTTTGGTTCCATTGATGACATATTCGTGTCCCTCTTTCCGGGCATAGGTCCGCATGTTGCTGGCATCCGAACCGCTTTGGGGCTCTGACAGGCTGAACCCGCCGATCCACTCGCCGGTGGCCAGTTTCGGCAGATAGGCGGCTTTCTGCTCATCACTGGCCCAGTCCAGAAAAATTTGAATCACCAGGGAATTATTTACAGACATGATCACGGCGGCGGAGGCATCCACCCGGGCAATTTCTTCCATGGCGATTACATAACTCAGGGCATCCATTCCGGCACCGCCATAGGCTTCCGGCGTCATAATACCCATGAATCCCAGGTCTCCCATCATTTTCACCTGCTCGGCCGGGAAGCGGGCGGCTTCATCCCGCTCCATCACGCCCGGCGCCAGATGGTCCCGGGCGAACTCCCGGGCGGTTTGGCGGACCAATTCGTGTTCCGACGATAACGTAAAATCCATCACATCTTCTCCACTATCAGAGCCGAAGCCTCACCGCCGCCGATACAGAGAGTGGCCAGTCCCACCCCGGCCTGGCGTTGTTCCATGGCGTGCAACAGGGTCACCAGTATCCGGGCACCGCTGGCCCCGATGGGATGTCCCAGAGCAATGGCGCCGCCATGGACATTGACCCGATCTTCATCCAGCTGGAAAGTATCAATGGCAGCCATGGTCACGGGAGCGAAAGCTTCATTAATTTCCCACAGATCGATGTCCCCGACCTGCATGCCAGCCTTGGTCAACACCTTTTCGATCGCTTTCACCGGCGCGGTGGTAAACCATTCCGGTTCCTGCGCCGCACTGGCCTGAGCCACGATCCGGGCCAGGGGCCGAAAGCCCCCTTCCTTCGCCCGGGAGGCATCCATGACCACCACGGCGGCCGCCCCGTCATTGATTTTGGAAGCATTGGCGGCCGTAATGGTACCCTCCGGCTGAAAAGCGGGCCGGAGGCGGGGCATTTTATCGAATCTGGCCCGACCCGGTTCTTCATCCTGACTGACCAGGAGCGGGTCCCCTTTCCGCTGGGGGACCGAGACAGCCACGATTTCGGCCTCAAATCGTCCCTCCTGCTGAGCCGCCTGAGCCTTTTCATACGAGCGTCGGGCAAACGTATCCTGTTCTTCCCGGGAATAGTGCCGGTCCGCCGCACACAATTCGGCGCAATTCCCCATGTGCTGATCGGTGTAGACATCCCAGAGCCCGTCCAGAATCATGCTGTCGATAATCTGGCCGTGGCCCATCCGGTATCCCTGTCGACCCTTGGGAAGGAGGTAAGGTGCCCGGGACATATTTTCCATTCCTCCGGCTACAATACATTCTGCATCCCCGGTCTGAATTGCCTGGGCCGCCAGCATGACGGCTTTTAACCCGGACCCGCACATTTTGTTGATCGTCAAACATTCCACTGACAGGGGCAGACCGGCTTTCAGGGCGGCCTGACGGGCCGGTGCCTGGCCCAGTCCGGCCGGCAGGACATTTCCCATGATGGCTTCATCCACTTGTTCGGGTGAAATCCCGGCGCTGTCCAGAGCGGCCCGAATGGCGGCGGCACCCAACTCAGGAGCCGGAACGGAGGATAACTGGCCCAGGAAAGAACCCACCGGTGTTCGCCGGGCCGAAAGTAGAACGGGGGAGTTGGTCTTTGACATTATTCAATTCCCGCTGGTTGGTTGGAGAGAAGACAGTGAAAAAAAAGCCAATCGGTATGGATCACCGGGCCATTGCTTGCTGTGCATTTCAAATACATGAAAGATCTTCGTTCGTCGTTTCCAGTCGATTGATTTCCTTTACGGAAGATTTCAAGAAGGAAAATTACAGCCGTTCTCTCGTTTTTTCCCGTAAAAAGTACTGTCCAACCCAAATAATCCAAACCGGACGAAAGCCGGAGAGCGGGAGAAACCAGGCAAACGGTTGCGGGTTCTCCCGGGTTCAAGCCCGATGGTTCTCTCTAGCGAACCACGCGGTCCGATGTGTCTCCCTCGGAGCGGGACTGTTCATAGGCATGGATGATTTTCCGTACCAGTTCATGGCGCACCACATCTTCCTTGGACAACCGGACAAACCCAATTCCGTCGATATGGTCCAGCAGATCGATCACTTCCACCAGACCGGATGTGGTGGATTTGGGCAGATCGATCTGGGTGATGTCACCGGTTATTATGGCCCGGGAATTGACCCCCAACCGGGTAAGGAACATCTTCATCTGCATGGAAGTGGCGTTCTGGGCTTCATCCAAAATCAGAAAGGCCTGATTCAGGGTTCTGCCCCGCATGTAGGCCAGCGGAATGACTTCGATGGTCCTCTTTTCCAGCAAAGGTTTCAGCCGCTCGCGAGGAATCATTTCTCCCAGTGCGTCGTAGAGGGGAGCCAGATATGGATCGACTTTTTCCTTCAGGTCACCGGGCAAAAAACCCAGGCTTTCCCCCGCCTCCACCGCCGGACGGCAGAGAATGATTCGATCGACTTCGTGATTTTCCAGGGCTGCCACGGCAAAAGCGACAGCGATGAAAGTCTTGCCGGTACCGGCCGGTCCCACGGAGAACACGATATCATTGGCCCGGACCGCTTCCACATACAATTGTTGTCCCGGAGTCCGGGGGGAGATGGCGCCTTTTTTTCCGTAATGGATGACCTGACTGACCTGGGAATGACTCCGGCCGTTTTCCACCTGATTCATGGCCACCAGGTGTTTCACGTCCTTCTGGGTCAGGGATCCTTTGCGACTGAGGGTCTGCAACATTTCATGCAGGATATCCTGAATCTGGCGCACTTCTTGTTCATCCCCGTCCAAAAACACCTCATTTCCGCGGAAGATGATACGGGCCTGAAAATGGGATTCGAGGACAGACAGGTGAGCGTCCTGAGGGCCCAGAAGGGATTGAATATCCACCCCTTTCAATTCAATAGTCTTTTTCAAAACTTGGATTCCATCCTAACTTTGCTGACTAAATTTACATCGATATTCACATTGATCAGCAGCAAACCCATCTTCTCCCCTCACCTGCCTATCCTCCTGTCTCTGGTCTGTGTGATCAGCCTGTTTTCTGGCTGTGCCGGTACCGGCGCTTCCCCCGATACACTCCTTGAACAGAATGGAGCATTTCTGATCCGCCAGGCCCGGGAAAACTGGGAGCACCGGGACCAGGAAGAGGCGGCTTATCGGGCGCTCTTTTTCTGGAAGGAGGCCCTTTCGATCTTTCCCGACAGGCAGGATTTAAACGTGGAATTCGCCCATGCCTGTTTTTTCGTCAGCCGTTATTGGGAGGAGGATCCACCTGTCCGCGACAGTCTTTTTCAGGCCGGTGCCCGGCGCCTGGAAGACCTCCTGTTCCCACCGGATGGGATATCACCCGATACGGCCCAGTCCATTCGGGACAATCCTTCGACCCGGGTGAGACGCATCGAATCAGTACCGGACGACCAACTGATCCCCCTCTACTGGTGGTCGGTAAACCGGATCTTCTATTTAATCGATCAGCCGGTGGTGGAACGGGTAGAGTACCGCGAAGTGCTGGAAGCGGCCCTGCACCGGATTCTCACGGGACTGCCCAACTATGACCAGGGAGGGATCTATCGTCTGTTCGGCACCTTTTATGCCCGGCTGCCCGGAGTGGAACTGGAACGGGCGGAAAAATATTTCAGCCAGGCCCGGGAAGCGTATCCCGCTTGTTTTGCAGCCGTGGTTCAACAGGCGCAGTATCTGGATACGAAAGCCGGAAATCGCGACCGCTTTCATGAAGAGCTGACGCGGATTATCCGGGCCGATCCCACGGTTGATCCCAATATCCTGCCGGAAAATGTCCGCGACCAGGCCCTGGCCGCGAAACTGCTGGAACAGGAAACCTATCTGTTCGAATAACCCGCCCGGCCGGTGGCTTTCCTCCTGGGAAAACTGATTCTTTTAATCCTCCTGCTGGCGCTCATTGTGCTGGCCCTCCCGTTTCGCTTTCTTTTCCGGGGACACGTGGAAGTCGGGACGGAGCGATTTTCTTTTCAGGGAATCGCTGCCCTGAGCCTCTTTTCTTTCGGCCTCCAGCTCGATTCCCGGGATACACAAACTTACGGAATCGGCCCCCTGAAACACCCCTGGATACGGAGGTCCCGGAAACCGAGGCGATCTGCCGGCAGTCACCGGAATTCACGACGTACGCTCACACGATCTATGTACCGAAGACTTCCAGTCCGGGCCTGGATTCAGGTAGGGCGAAAAACCCTCACGCTGGAATCGCTCCAACTCCAGGGTACTCTGGGATGGACCAACCCCATGATTACCGGTCTGATCTGGGGAGCATTGCAGGCACTGGCAGGAGCCTTTCAACTCCATTCGGGATTGAGAAAGGTCACGCCGGATTTTTCCTCCGGAGCCGGCACCGATCTCACCGGTGAAATCCGATGTCGGTTTCGGCCCCTCATCCTGTTTTGGTTTGGGTTCCGAACCATGCGTAAATTTCAACGAAAGCAGAGGAAGAAATGAAATTAGCAGAATTGATCAAATCTTCGTTGGCAGAATTGCAGGACCTGATGGTGTCCAAGACCGTCGTGGGCGAGCCGGTCCAGGCCGGTGAACATACGGTCATCCCCGTCTCCCACGTACTCTTTGGTTTCGGCAGCGGCGGGGGCGGCCACATGGAGCCGGAAAGCGAAGGCATGGAAGGACAAGGCATCGGCGGCGGGTGGTCGATCAAACCCATCGGATTCGTCGTGGTGGGACCGGACGGCGCCAAGCTTCTCACCATTGGCGAACAGGAAAGCGCCGTCACCAAACTTATCGATCTGGCGCCCAAAGTCGTGGAAACAGTCAAAGATTTCGTGGACGCCCGTACTTCCGGGGACAAGGAAAAGCCCCCGTCTCCCAACGATCAAACAGAACAGAGGTAGTTATGGCCCGACCCTTAAACGTAACCGATTATATGGCCAAAGAATGTATCACCTTTCGTCCGGACCAGAATGTGCTGGAAGCCATCCAGACTCTTCTGACCAACAGGATTTCCGGAGCTCCTGTCGTGGACGATGAAAACCGCATAGTCGGGATTTTATCGGAAAAAGACTGCCTGCCGGTCATCCTGGAAGCTTCCTATCACAATGATCCCGGCAAACTGGTCCGGGATCTCATGTCCACCAACGTAACGACCGTGGATGCGGAAGCGAGTCTCATGGATGTGGCGGAAAAATTTATTGCCACCAGCTTCCGGCGCTTTCCGGTCGTGTCCAAGGGGAAATTGGTGGGGCAGATCAGCCGCCGGGATGTGTTGAGAGCGATTGAGACGCTGCGAGGCTAAACCGGGAAGTTCCGCTTCTCAGATTGGCTTTTGTCAGACTGAACCGGAAGCCAACCGCATCCTCTCCAGACGTACCCCGGAGGTTAAGGTCGGAACGGTGAGATTCCCAGAAGGGAATAGAGCCTATCGGTCCGTTTATGCGAACAAAGAAACCCTCATTCCGGTCCGTGTCTGAGGGCCCGGACGCTGACTCGTTAATCCGGCCCTTTATTTTGTAATCAGGGTAATCCCCAGTTCAGCCAGCTGTTCCGGGGACACCGCGCTGGGGGCATCATCCATCAGCGACATGGCCGAGGTGGTTTTGGGGAAGGCAATCACATCCCGGATATTGGAAGTACCACAGAGCAGCATGACCAGACGATCAAACCCAAAGGCAATGCCGCCGTGTGGCGGGGCGCCGTAGCGCAGCGCTTCCAGCAAAAACCCGAATTTCTCCTGCGCTTCCTGCTCTGAAATCCCCAAATGATGAAACACCTGCTCCTGGACCTCGATCCGGTTGATACGGATGGAGCCCCCGGCGATTTCGTAGCCGTTTAGTACCAGGTCATATCCCCGGGAATAGACCCGGCCCGGATCCGTGGCCATTTTGGGCAGATCTTCTTCTTTCGGAGAAGTGAAGGGGTGATGGACAGCCACGTATCGCTCCTCCTCCGGATCCCATTCAAACATGGGCATATCCACCACCCAGCAGGGTTGGAACTCATCCGGATCGGTCAGGTTTTCCCGGCGGGCTATCTCACAGCGTAGGGCTCCCATCGCCGTTTGCGCCACCTGCCGACGATCACCGATCAGAAACAGAATCGAACCATCTTTCAGCGCCAGATCACTCATCAGTTCCTGCTGGAGTTCAGGCGAAAAAAACTTGGAGATCCCGCCCGTCAGTAGACCTCCCGCCACTTTCATCCAGGCCAGTCCTTTGGCACCATAGGGTTTCACAGAGTCGGTCAAACCGTCGATGACCTTCCGGGAGTAGGACCCGCCGTCAGACCAGACCAGGCCCTTCACGCAGTCCGCGGACCGAAAGGCGTTGAAATCGGACCGATCGGTGTAGGGTTTCAGCTCGATCAGGGGCAGCTCGTATCGCAGGTCCGGTTTATCGGTTCCGTAGCGGTCCATTGCTTCTTCATAGGTCAGAATCGGGAAAGGATCCGGCAGAGATACACCCCGAATCTGTTGGAACAGTTCCCGGGTCAGTCCCTCCGCTATGGCCTGGACATCCTTTTCATCCACGAAAGACATTTCCAAATCGATCTGGGTGAATTCCGGCTGTCGGTCGGCCCGCAGATCTTCATCCCGGAAACATTTGACAATCTGGAAATAGCGGTCGAAACCGGCAATCATGAGCAATTGCTTGTACGTCTGGGGCGACTGGGGCAGGGCGTAGAATTTCCCCTTGTGGATGCGGCTGGGAACCAGATAGTCCCTCGCTCCTTCCGGTGTTGATTTCATGAGTACGGGGGTTTCGATTTCCAAAAAACGCTGGGTATCCAGGTAGCGGCGCGTGATTTGGGCGGCCCGGTGCCGGATCTGCAAATAGGACTGCAATTCATCGGTGCGCAGTTCCAGGTAGCGATATTTCAGCCGCATATCTTCCAGGGCGGCCTGGCGGTCGGTTATGATGAAGGGGAGCGGATCGGTTTCATTCAGGATCTCCAGGTCCCGGACGTGGACTTCAATTTCCCCGGTCACCAACTGCGGATTGACGGCATTTTCGCCCCGGTGCCGCACGGTTCCGCGAACCGTGAGAACATCTTCCAGAGACAATTTTTTGGCCTGGTTCAGATCACCCCGAAAGGATTCGGCGTCGAAGACAATCTGGGTTTTTCCGTATCGGTCCCGCAGATCGATAAAAATGATTTGGCCGTGGAGACGAATGGAATGGACCCAGCCGGAGAGGACCACTTCCCGGTCCACGTCTCTGGCAGTCAGGTCTCCACAGGTATGAGTTCGTTTCAGCATAGACAATCCATTTCGCGCTGTTATTGATGTGTGAAAAGCTTACGATGGAATGGCCACCCGGTTCAATCACCGGAACGAAAAAACCGCCTGTTTCGAGGCGGTTCTTTCACATATCAGATTCAGGACTGAACCAGTTTCAGCCGGTTGGTGGCTCGAGCCAAAGCGGCTTTGGCGCGGGAATGATCGGCGGTCTCGTCCCGGAGCCGGTTCCGGGCCCGTTCTGCCGCCTGCCGCGCCCGTTCCACATCGATTTCATCCTTGAATTCCGCCGATTCCACCAGCAACAGGACCCGGTCCCCCTTCACGTCTGCGTACCCGCCGCCGGTAGCC
>RFIZ01000184.1 GCA_003695105.1 Fidelibacterota bacterium | reverse complement strand
GTCCAAGCTGGTTCCCTATCTGGTGGGCGAATATCCCAAGCCGTTTCTGGATCTGTTCAACCGGATCGTGATCCCGAAGACCAGTGACCCGGAAGAGATCAAAAAACGAGTGTGGAAAGCCTACGATCTGGCCCAGCGGGCTCACGAGGGCCAAAAACGACGTTCCGGGAAGCCATACTTCGACCACTGCCTGGAAGTGGCCAAGACCCTGGCGGACTGGCGTCTGGATCACATCACCATCATCGGTGGACTGTTGCACGACACGGTGGAGGACACGGAAGTCACGCTGGAGGATCTGGAACGGGAATTCGGTGAAGATGTCACCCATCTGGTAGACGGCGTCACCAAACTGGGAGGCATTGAATTCTCCACCCGGAAAGAAAAGCAGGCGGGCAATTTCATGAAACTGTTGCTGTCGGTGGCCAAGGATCTTCGGGTGATCATCATCAAGTTCGCCGATCGCATCCACAATATGAGCACCATTCAGTATATGCCACCCCTGAAACAACACCGCATCGCCGTGGAAACAAGGGACGTCTATGTCCCCCTGGCGCATCGACTGGGAATGGCTCAGGTGAAATGGACGCTGGAGGATATGGTGTTCAAAACCCTCCATCCGAAAGAATATGCCCAGATCAACGCCAAATTGAAATCCACCAGTCGGCAGCGCAATCGGATCATCAATGGCGTCATCGAACCCATCCGGGAGGAATTGGCGAAATATCAACTGGACGCCGACATTTACGGCCGGGTCAAAAGTCATGCCTCCATTTACGGGAAAATCATTCGGCGGGAAAAAACTTTCGATGAAATCTATGATTTATACGCCATCCGGATCATTGTGGACAAGATCGAAGACTGTTATCTGGCACTGGGCATCATCCATCAATTGTATACGCCGGTGCAGGAGCGATTCAAGGATTTCATCGCCAGTCCCAAGACCAACGGCTACCAGTCCATTCATACTACCATCATCGGGCCCCAGGGCCGGATGGTCGAAGTGCAGATCCGGACCCGGGATATGGACCAAACGGCTGAAATCGGCATCGCCGCTCACTGGCGCTATAAGGAGGGAGAGGCCATTGCTTCCGACCTCGATTCCAATGTGAAATGGTTACGGGAACTGGTGGACATCCTGAAAAACGAATCCTCCGATCCGGGAGAATTCATGCATTTGCTCAAAATCGATCTCTTCAACGATGAAATTTTCGTCTTTACTCCCAAAGGAGATTTAATCCAACTGCCCCTGAATGCCTCGCCCCTGGATTTTGCCTTCGAAATCCACACGGAAGTCGGCCTCCACTGTATCGGTGCCAAAGTCAATCACAAAGTGGTGCCCCTGAATACGAAATTGAAAAACGGCGACATGGTGGAAATCATCACCAGCAAAACCCAGTTTCCTTCCCTGGGCTGGCTCAAGCTGGTCACCACCTCCAAGGCCCGTAACCACATCAATCGTTATCTGCGGAAGGTCCGGACGGAAGAGAGTATCAAAATCGGGAGTGAGTTGCTTGATAAAACGCTGCGGCGGCTCAAGCTGTCGAATTTGATCAAGGAAGCCCGGGGAGCCTACGCCAGGTTCGGGTATAAATCGGAAGAAGCCCTGCTGGAAGCCCTGGGCAACGGTACGCTCACCGTCCGGGAAATTCTACGCAAGATCCGGCCCCAGGTGGAAGGCAGCTTGGAAGAAACGGAACAGGAGTCGGCCGACCGGTTTATTTCTCTGGCCCGGCGTTCCGCCCGGGGGATCAAACTGGATGGAATCCGGAATCTCATGGTCTCCTTCGGCAAATGCTGCAACCCGATTCCCGGCGATGAGATGGTCGGGTATGTGACCCGGGGCCGGGGGGTCACGGTGCACCGGTCCGACTGCAAGACCCTGCCCCTTTTGTCGGAAGAATCGGATCGACTGGTTCCGGTGGAATGGGATGTGGGCCGGAATGAAGTGTTCAATGTCCGCCTGAAGGTGGTTTCGGAAGACCGCAAGGGGATTCTCCGGGAGATGAGTGAAAGCATCTCCAACGAAAACATCAATATCACCAGTGTGGATTTGAAAGTGAAAGAAAACATTTCCACCACCTATTTTATCATCGAGGTGAACAATACCCGCCAGTTGAGTCGACTCCAGCGTAAATTGATCAAGATTCCCGGCGTGGATTACGTGGAACGGCTGGGTAAATAGCTCTGTATCTCATGGGACGGATTTTAGGGGTCGATCACGGTGAGAAGCGGATTGGACTGGCCTTATCCGATCCCACTCACCTGATTGCCAGACCCTACCGTACACTGACCTACCAAAGCTTGGCCCAGATACAACAGGAATTCCAGGCCATCATCGCCGAGATGGAGGTGGAAAGGATCGTCGTCGGGTTGCCGGTGAATCTGGCGGGGAAAGAGACGAAACAGACGGAACGGGTCAAATCCTTCATCCGCCATCTGGACGTCCTGGGCCTGCCGGTGACCACCGTGGACGAACGACTGTCTTCGGTAGCGGCTGTCCGGTCGCTGACCCAGCAGGCGGTCAAGACAGGCCATGAAAAAGCCCGGGTGGATGCCACGGCGGCGGCCCTGTTTCTCCAACAGTACCTGGATACGGTCCGCTCCCGGTGAGACGTTTTCCCCACTGGCAACTGGCGTTTTTGGCGGGGACTTTGTTGGGCCTGTCTTATCCGCCGCTCCACCTGGGCTTTCTGGCCTGGGTGGCCTTTTTGCCACTGTTTTCCATCTGGAGCCAGAACCCACCCCGTCAGGCGGCCGTCAATTCCTATCTGGCCGGGACCTGGGCTCACCTCCTCAGCTTATATTGGATTGGGTTCAATAGCGGTGCCGCCTTCTGGGTGGTCCTGTCGTCGCTCATCGCGGCGGTGCTGTATTTGGGGATCTTCTGGGCCCTGTTGGGGGGACTGCTGTCCTTTCTCTATCGGAAACATCCCCGGACGGTCTGGTTCTGGCCCCTGGGATGGATCACCCTGGAATGGGTGCGGAGTTTCGGTCCCCTGGGATTCCCCTGGGCCAATCTGGCCGTGACTCAGAGCCAGTTCGACGCCTTGGTCCAGATAACGGATGTCACCGGGAGCTACGGCGTCAGCGGCCTGATTCTACTGGT
>RFIZ01000183.1 GCA_003695105.1 Fidelibacterota bacterium | reverse complement strand
GCGCTTCGTGGACGATAGGACATGCCGGGCCAGTTGAACAGAATCTCCCGCGACATGGCGCCGGAATAGTTGTTCCTGCGGTCTACGTCCAGAAAATCATTATCGGGATCGACGATTGCCTTTACCGGCTTTTGGGGACTGTCGGCTTCCAGGGTATAGTCCCAGCGCCACAGAAAATCCGGTTCCGCGAGTCTTTGCGTGGAACCGTCCCGAAACACCAGATCCACCACCGGCGGCAGGAGGCGATCGCCCCGCTGGGTGACCTTCACCACCGTATGCCAGGTCCCGTCGGGATTGGGAGTGGACCGGAGGGATTTCAGTTGAAAATCCGTATAACGGGTGTCGTGCAACCAGGGATCAAAGAACCAGTCCAGTTCCCGTCCGGCCGCTTCCTCGATAGCCTGACGGAAGCGGTATTCATCCACATGTTTCAATTCCCACAAGTGGAAATAATGCTGCATGGCAGAGAGAAAGACCGGCTCCCCAAGAATGGCTTTCAACTCATGGAGCATCAGCGATGGTTTGGTGTAGGCGTTGACTCCGTAATTGGCGCCGCTTTTGTAGAGGTAGGATTTCCGTTGAACCGGCTCGTCGAACCCGCTGGTGACGGCGCGGATGGCCCGCCACTGGTCATTGTCGTAATAGGAAGTGAATTTCCAAAACTTTTGCTGGTAGGGTTTCAGCCAGGGTCGCGGGGCGTTGCCGCCGGGGTATTCCGTCAGGGCGTGCCAGCGGGTTTGAAACGTGGTGAAGCCTTCATCCAGCCAGGCCTGGTCCACTTCATTATTTCCCAAAATACCGTAAAACCAGTTATGTCCGATTTCATGGACGATCAGCCCTTCGCTTTCCCGGCCGTTCATCACCAGCATGGGATATTCCATTCCCCCGCCCCGCAGGCGATCGGTGACGGTCATTTGGGGCCAGGGATACAGGCCGAATTGAGTGGACAGCCAGCGGAGGGCTTCTTCGGCCCGCTGCACGACCACTTTGGACCACTGGGGATGGGATTTGTTGTAGAGGACATGCACCTGGATAC
This sequence comes from Fidelibacterota bacterium, assembly GCA_003695105.1. Classification (GTDB taxonomy): domain Bacteria; phylum Fidelibacterota; class Marinisomatia; order Marinisomatales; family J089; genus J089. The sequence goes on along the minus strand of RFIZ01000183.1, from coordinate 4,703 downwards.
CGTTCCATTCTCCGGATTCATATACATAATCGGGAGAGGCCACCCAGGCGAAATCGTGGACCTGCCGGGCCCGGAACCGGACGACACGTCTCCGGCTGCTGTCCGGCTCAGGGAATTGGGCCTGTTCCAGCCAGTCCGAAAAACCCATGGATGTGTCCACTCTCACGGCCTCCCAGCCGGGATCCCCCTCCGTCACCACTCCGGTGGCCCCGATGATATAATTGTTCGGCACGTCCAGGGTCACATCGAAATCCCCGTATTCGCCGTAGAACTCGCCTTCGGCATGAAAGACGTCCGGATGCCAGCCCGTCTGATCGTACACCACCAACTTGGGATACCACTGAGCCATATTGTACTGCCCGTCGATTTCTCCGGCGCGTTCGAACATGCGTCCCACTTTCAGGGTCCAATCCAGCTCCAGACGCACCGAATCACCGGGAACCAGCGGCACCGGCAACAGCGTCCGGAAAATCGTATCGTCCAGCTCGTAGGATTGGGTAGCGGATCCATCAGACGTAGTGGCGGAAAAGTCCTGTATTTGGAGATCCCATTCATACGGTTCGGGATTTTTCATGAATCCGGCGGCCCGTCCCTGCCGGCCCAGGGCGTGTAAAAATTCCCTGTATTTGACCGATTTGGGATTGAAAGCCCGGGGATACAAATGGAGATAAATCCGATCCAGCGTATCCGGCGATTGATTCACATAGACGATGGAGGAATGGGCAACCACCCGGTGGTCTTCCGGATGCAGTTGCACCTGCATGGTGTAGCGAAACCGTTGCTGCCAATAGCCGGTCTGTTGTCCGGCCCTTGCCGCCGATGATACCAGAATTCCGCCCAGGAGAAGGAAGGTCAGTCTTTTCATGGCTACAGGTAGGGTTTGATGTCTTGCAATAACGTGGCTTCGGTCTGGGGTCCCAGATAGCGTTTGACGATATACCCTTCCCGGTCGATGATAAATGTGGTGGGAATCCCGTTGATGGGCTCGCCCGTGGCCTCCCCGTAATGCTGGGCCACCATCTGGGTTTCCTGACCGTCGATATCGGTCAGGACCAGATAATTCATTCCCCGGCTTTTCATGAAAGCGGCAATGTCGCTGGGTGAACCGGAAGAGATGGCAATGCCGACAATTTCCAGTCCCTGATCCTTCAGTTGATCATAGACCTTGATAAAATCGGGGATTTCCCGGCGACAGGGCGCACACCAGGTTCCCCAGAAATTGAGGAGGACGACCTTGCCTTCCAGATCGTGCAGAGAGACCCAGTTCCCCCGGGTGTCGGAAAGGGTGAAAGGGGGCGCCTTCACAGCATTGGCCGGTCGCGGTACGGCTGTTTTCTTGGCCGGCTTTCCCCCGCAGGCCACGACAGCCAGCATCATCAAGAACCATCCTGTTTTTCTCATCCGTATGTATCCTTTCTTATTGTTCCAGACCCATGTCCAGAAAATCGATGAATTGGTTTACATCCCGTGACAGTCCCGGGAAGCGGGCGATTTCTTCGTTGTCCGGGCTCAATATGACGTAAAAAGGCAGGGCGGCGGTCCCGAACCGATCGATTTCGTACTGTTGTTTTTCCCGATAATTTTCTCCCCCATCCGTGTAGAGCCGCACCAGAACAAACTGGCGGAAGCGCTCCTGCACTTCCGGCCGGGTGAACACGTTGGATTCCATCCAACGGCAATTGGTACAGGTATAGCCGGTGAAATCGATAAAGACGGGTTTACCCGTGCGTCGGGCTTCCGCCAGACCTTCCTCCAGATCCTGGATCCAGTGCAACTCTTCCTCTTCAGCGGTACCGGAAGCGGCAATCTGACCGTTCTCCAGGGCTGGAGGAAGATAGCTGTAAATCAATCCGTGGATCGGACGGCCGAACAAGCCGGTCCCCAAATACAATCCAAAGGTCAGGAAAAACAGACTCAACAGCATGCGACCCACCCCGATGCTCTCCAGCCGGGAGTCGTGGGGCAATTGAATCTTCCCCAGCAGATAGAGACCGGTGAACAGCATGATCATGGTCCACACAGCCAGGACGGAATTATGGGTGAAAATGCCCCATCCCAGAACCAGATCGGTATTGCTGAGGAATTTGAACGCCGCCGCCAGTTCCAGAAAACCCATCACCACTTTCACGGCATTCAGCCAGCCGCCGGATTTGGGCATTTTGGCCAGGTACTGGGGAAAAAGCGCCAGGAAGAAAAAAGGCAAGGCAAAGGCGGAACTGAACACCAGCATGCCGATGATGGGCCAAAACCACTGTCCCTGGGCGGCCGCCACCAGCAGCAGACCCAAAAATTGTACCGTACAGGTGAAGGAGGTAAAGGTAAAGGTCAGGGCCATGAACAGGACCCCTACATAGCCGGCCCGGGATTCGTTCTTCAGGGCAAACTGCCGCAGACCGGCCGGCAATTGAATCTCGTACATCCCAAACAGACTCAGGGCAAAATAAATGAACAGTCCGCCGATGAACAGGTTGACCCACGGGTTGGCGGCAATTTGGTTGGCTCCGCCGGCCCCCAAAAAGACCGCCAGCAGTAAACCCAAAATCGTAAAGGTGGCGATGATCCCCAGGGTGTACACCAGGGCCTGTTTCAGGGGACTGCGTCCTTCCAGCTCTCCCTGGTGGGTGAAATAGGACACGGTGATGGGAATCATGGGAAACACACACGGTGTCAGGAGAGCCAAAAAACCCATGGACAAAGCCAGCAGGATGAAAGACCAGATCCCTTTCTCGATTTCTTCCCCCAGCACCAGATTGCCGTAATCCTGTTCCGGCTCCTCGGTCAGAAGAGCGGTGTGATCCGGTCGGGGCGCCCCCGCTTCCACGGTCAGCGTCACAGGGACGGTCACTTCTTTGGGCGGGAAACACATGGCGTTATTGCAGACCTGGTAAAAGGCCGCCGCCGTTAGGGTATAATCACCCGGGGGTAGATCCTGCTTCAGCTGAACCGGGATTTCAAATTCGGTGATTCCGGGATGGATACGGGTTTCGATTTCAAAGCCTTCGTCGAAAACGACTTCCGGGTCCGGCTCGCGTACGGCGCCCACCCGTTCCACGATGTCTCCCCGGACATCGAAGCGGGACGGGATCGGTCCGCCGGATACGTTACGAACGGCGTAGATGTGCCATTCCGGGTCCATAGCAGTAGTAATCAAAACCGAGACGACTTCTCCCGCCCGGGGATTCTCCTCGACCCGCGCCGTGACCGTCACGGGATCGGTGAACTGCCCGCGGAGTCCGGCGGGAACAGCCGTTACCAGGAGAGCCAGAGTGAGGAAGAAGAGTGTGTTCTGTTTCATGAGAGATCCTTTGGATGAAAACAAACCGTAGAAGTAACGAATTTCATGCTGTTTTCCGCCAGAACAAGAGACGGTTCCACCAGGAAACCGTCATGTGTTTTTGCACCGATGTCAGGGCCTCCCGCCCGGCCCGATACCCGTTTTCCACCAATTGATCGAAATGACCGAATTCCGACCAGTGCAAACCCAGAACTTCAGGACGGATCACCACGTCGGCCTGCTGTAACAGGAGGTCGTTCAGGTGCCGGGAGGTGATGGCTTCGGTACGCGAAATGATGTCCAGAATCTGTTCCGGCTCCCCTTCCCAGCGATTTCGCCGGGCAATATCGACGGCCACGACGATGTCTACCTTGTGTCTCAGTTCCGGTACCGGGTTGGGGACGCCCACCCCGCCGTCCACCAGCAGTTTCCCGTTGCTGGAGGTAGGAGGAACAAAGCCGGGGATCGAGGAACTCTGGATGACCGCTTCCACCAGATTGCCCGATTGATAACAAAGATTGTTTCCCGACACCAGGTCCGTGACCATGACATCCAGGGGAATTTTCAGTTCGGCAAAGGTCTGAACCGGCAACAGGTAATCGATCACCCGTTCCAGCCGCTGCCGTTTAATCACGGATGTCCGACTCAGGGCCATCATAATGACCAGACGATCCTGCACTTTTTTGGCGATCTGTTCCAGAAAGGAATCGGGATCCCGGTCCTTTTGCAGGGCTTCCGTACCCAACTGGTGAAAAATGTCACTCTGGAGAAATGCCCGGAAACGATCCTCCACAAATTGGGGATCCAGCGTTGCCGCGTACATGGCGCCCACGATCGCGCCGATACTGGTTCCGGCGATGCGGTCCACCGGAATTCCAGCCTCCCGAAACGCTTTCAGGACACCGATATGGGCGGCACCCCGGGCTCCCCCTCCTCCCAACGACAATCCGATCGTGCGGCGGGATTTCACGATTTCAATTGGTCCTTCAATAGTTTCAACGGTACGATTTTCACGGTCATGGGAATGGGATCCAACGGATTGTCCCGTTCGTCCCGGGGAACGCTCACGATATGATCGACTACATCCATCCCCCGGATGACCTGACCGAATACAGTATAGTTGTGATCCAGACGGGGAACCGGTTGTACACAGATAAAGAACTGGCTGCCGGCGCTGTTGGGGTCCGGAGTCCGGGCCATGGACAGGGTGCCCCGCAGGTGGGGCCGGTCATTGAATTCGGCCGGAAGCGTCCAGGTCTCCGGATCGTTTTTATCCCCCAGACCATAATATTTCCCGGCATGGCCGCCTTCTCCGTGCAGGGAGCGGTCCGGCAAGCGGCTGTTGGGATCACCGCCCTGAATAACAAAACCGGGGATGACCCGATGAAAGGTGGTTCCGTCGAAATAGCCCTGTTTGGCCAGCGTGATG
>RFIZ01000182.1 GCA_003695105.1 Fidelibacterota bacterium | reverse complement strand
GTACTGGCTGGGACGATAACTCTCCCTTTCAGCAGCAAACAGCGACAGACGGTCCCTGCCACATCGGGGAGCGGGTTGGGCCGGAACCATTGACGTATCGGGAAAATTGAAGTAACTTCCTGCGAGCTGAACCTTCAGGCAACCCGGGAACCCGCCCGCAACCGCAAGCGTAACGACTTTCTGATGAAAAAAATAGCCCTCTTCCTCCTTTTGGGAATGGTCTGGGACTCCTCTCTCCCCGCCCAGGTCTTTGGCCAGAACAAAGTCCAATATCACGACTTCGACTGGCAATACATTCAGTCACCGCATTTTGACATTTATTTTTACCGGGGCGGCCGGGAACTGGCGGATTTTACGTCTTCGGTGGCGGAAGAGGCCTATGAACAGATTTCCAAACACCTGCGTTGGGAATTGAAAAAACCGGTTTCCATCATCATCTATAATTCCCACAATGATTTTCAACAGACCAACGTCGTCTCCGAGTACATGCCCGAAGGCGTCGGCGGCGTCACGGAGTTGTTCAAGAACCGGGTGGTCCTTCCCTTTGAAGGGTCTTACGAACAATTCCGCCACGTGATCCACCATGAGCTGGTCCATGCCCTGATCAACGATATGGTGTACGGGGGCAATATCCAGAGTATTATTTCCGGCCGGGTGCGACTCCGTCTTCCCTTGTGGGTGAATGAAGGTCTGGCGGAATACCTGTCCATGAACTGGGATACCCGGGCCGATATGATTTTGCGCGATATCGCCATCCACGAGCACATGCCCCACATCAACGATTTGTACGGGTTCCTGGCCTACAAGGGAGGTCAGTCCATCTGGCGCTTCATTGCGGAAAAGTACGGCCGGGAAAAGGTGGGGGAAATTCTCATTTCCATGAAGCAGACCCAGAGTGCAGAGAAAGGATTCGAACGGGCCATCGGCATGGACTACGACGAACTGACGGACCAATGGCACACCTATCTGAAAAAAGAATATTGGCCTGACATCGCCGGGCGCCAATCCCTGAAAGACATCGCCAAACCCCTCACGGACCACACCAAACGCCGGAACTACTATAACATTTCCCCGTCCCTGTCTCCCGACGGCAGCAAGATCGCCATCTTGTCGGATCGCTCCGGTTATGCCGACATCTACCTGATCGATGCCGTCACCGGAAAAGAAATCCGCCGCCTGGTCAAAGGCAACCGCTCCATTGACTTCGAAGAACTGAAATGGCTTCAGCCGGGCATTTCCTGGTCCCCCGACAGCAAACAAATCGTCATCGCCGCCAAAGCCGGCAGCCGGGATGTCTTCCATTTGATCGATGTGGAAACGGGAAAATCGAAGAAAATCGAAATTCCCCTGGACGGACTCTTTTCGGCGGCATTCAGTCCCGACGGGAAACAGCTGGCTTTCGTCGGCAATCACAGCGGAGCCAGCGATATTTACCTCTATGATCTGGAGACCCGATCGGTGACCAATCTCACGCAGGATCCGTTCTCGGATTCCGAGCCGGTCTGGAGTCCGGATGGCCAGAGTCTGATTTTCGTTTCCGACCGCGGCGCCAATACCTATACGGCCAGCGACGATTTTGCCATGGCGAAGCTGGACTACGATGAAACGGATCTCTATCGGTATTCCCTGGCGACAGGTGAAATCACCCCTCTCACCCACACACCCTACAACGAAAACTATCCCGTATGGATCCGGGGCAGGAACGAACTGTTCTACACGGCCGATCACCAGGGTGTCTGGAACATCTTTCGGATGAACCTGGACACCGGTGAGGCCCATCCCATCACCAACGTGCTGACCGGGATACAACAACTGAGTCTATCAACGACCAACGACCTGCTGGTGTTTGCCGGCTACAATCAAAGCGGCTGGGATATTTATTCCCTGTCCGAGCCGCTCTCGCTGCCGGCCGTGAAAGTGGAACCCAGTCATTTTATCACAGCGGGCGGCAAAGGATCGGAAGACATCACCGATCTCCGGGAAACTTCCCGGAAACAGTTTGCGGATTCCGATTACACCTCCGGCGACTACTCGGGATACATTTTTGCCCACGATTACGAAGATTACAACAAGGCCATTCTGGCCCAGAACAACAACCCCGGTGCATCACTGGAACAGGATTCCTCCCGCACCGCCGACCTGCGGCATCCCCGGCCCTACAAAACCCGCTTCACCCTGGATATGGTCAGCGGGAACCTGACGATCAGCAATGTATTCGGCACCCAGGGAATGACCTATTTCGCCTGGAGCGACATCCTTGGCGATCATCAATTCACCCTGGGTACCGAGATGGTGCTCACCCTGGAAAACAGCGATTATTTCTTTTCGTACGGCTATCTGAAGCATCGCACCGATTTTTATTTCAGCGCCTATCAAACCGCCGACTTCTTTTCCATCGGATACATCGGGTTGGGCCGCCTCCGTCATTACGGAGCAGCCGTCTACCTGTCCCGCCCGTTCAACAAATATTCCCGGTTGGATTTCGGTCTGTCCTACCATGTCCTGGATTATCGGGTGTACCAGCAGATTCCTTTCACGAATCAATACCAGTTGGTGGATCAATCCCGCCTGGACGCAGTGCTGCCCGGCTTGAGCTGGGTGGTGGACAATTCCGTCTCCGGGTTTACGGGACCGGAGGATGGTTATCGCCACAACATCAGTCTCAACCTCAGTCCGGCCATCGATTCCCATTCCCTCTCCTTCCAGACCCTCCAACTCGATTTCCGTAAATATTACCGGATCCAACGGGATTATTCCCTGGCCAGCCGGATCATGGTTGGTAAAAGTTTCGGAGCCCAGGCCCAAAAATTCTTCCTGGGAGGAGTCCCCTACTGGTTGTTCGGACTGGGAGAGACCAATGGGAAAAAGGACAACGGCCAGTTCAGGCAGGTGATCCTGGACAACGATAACCAGAATCTGTTGCAGGACATTTATTTTACCGAGTATGCCATGCCGGTACGGGGATCCCGCTATGCCGAACGGGTGGGAACCAATGTGGCTTTGGCCAACTTTGAGATTCGATTTCCGTTCATCAATTACCTGGCCTTTGGCTTTCCCCTGAAAGTGATTTTCGGGAATATCCGGGGTCACGCTTTTCTGGACGTGGGCGCCGCCTGGGATTCCGGAAAAGAATTCACCAGTTCCACTGCATTCCAGTCCAAGTACGGCGACACCGTTCCGGCCAACTCCACCCCCTTCATCGCCGGGTTCGGACTGGGCATGAAAATCAACCTGGGCTATTTTCTTCTTCGAATCGACTCCGCCTGGGAAAAAAGTCCCGACGGACGGTATTCCCGCCCCCAGTATTATTTCTCCCTGGGGCCGGACTGGTAAGCGTTTTCGTCTGTCGGCCTCCTTCCCCACCAGCGGGAGATTGTTTTTTCATCCCATAGACTCCCGGCAGTAATTTTTTTCCTGATGAAACCATTGATGTAATTCCATGTCCCGGTCGACCCAGACTGCCTATCTTTGCGACCAGTGCGGCGCCGATTTCCCCAAATGGTACGGACAGTGTCCCGCCTGCAAGGAATGGGGCACGCTCCGGGAATACAAACCGCCTGCCCGCAAGAACTCCGCCCGCAGGCACCGTTCCCCAGCCCCGCCTTCGGCCCTCGGCCAGCAGTCTTCCTCGCGGCGAATTCCCACCCGTCTGGCGGAAGTAGACCGGGTATTGGGCGGCGGTCTGCTGCCGGGAGCTCTGATTCTCCTGGGCGGCAACCCCGGCATCGGAAAATCGACCCTGGCGTTGCAAATTCTCCACCGCTGCGGCCTCCCGGCTTTGTATGTCTCGGCGGAAGAAAGCGCCGATCAACTGGCGTTACGGGCGCAGCGGCTTCAGATCCAGACTGAGAAAATCTTCCTCTCCAATGAGGCCGAAATCCAGGCTCTGGAAGAAAT